>NZ_JAUBRM010000159.1:0-7738 GCF_036701905.1 Microcoleus sp. MON2_D5 | reverse complement strand
TATCCTTTCTCTGCGCTGTGCTTATCTCAATGGTCAACTTTCCACTTGATATATGTGCAAAACTGAGATGCACCCATACTTTCCCTCGATCGAGATGTGGCTTAACCACATTTTTGTAAAAAACTTCATCTGAGGTAAATGCTCTATCATCACCCTTGAGCAGCCATAACACAACGTCTAATTCTGGTAATAGCTTCGCATAAAGCTGTGCGTATTCCTGATCTCGTTCCTGACTTTCTCCTACTCCAGGTACATCAATTAACTTAATACCTTTTGAATTACCCTGCCCTATTTTTAAGAGTATTTCCTGGGGATTTCGCGTGCAAGCTTCAATATCGCTAATAGCAGCTATATCTTGACCAAAAAGAGCATTACACAAACAGGATTTACCTACTCCTGTTTTACCAAAAATACCTATTTTTGGCTCATAGGATAATACTTGGGTGATTTTTTCAGTAATTCTTTGACGCTGTTCCTCAGTGATGAGTAATCCTGTCTGTGTAAGTGAATCAAAAAAATCCGAATAATCAAAATTCATTTTGTTGCATCCATAAATCAGAGTAACGATTAAGGTTTCCACGGAGAATGAGCAAACAAGTATATCATTAGTCTAAAATGTTTGACTATTCTCAAATAGATAGATCTCGTGCGTAAATCCTGTTCGTCTTTAGAAAGAGATGGTTTACGAAGCCTAATTCTACTTATCTCTTAACAGCCAAACTCTTCGTTAAGCCTGCGTCTCATTTCCCCAGAGATAGGTAAATTCCGAATTTCTCCGCACAGACGCGACTTTGATTCTCCGTTTTGAAGGCGCTGTGTGTAAATTCCAATTAGCAAGGCTTCAAGACCATACTTAGACAACATTTCTGTAGCTAAACCGATGATTCCAAGCAGTGCAATTCCGCCTAACATACCTGCTGGGCCACCTAACGCTGCTAAAGCTGCTGTAATTGCCGCCGCACCTGCTAAACCTGTAGTTCCCATTACAATTACCAGCATAATTGCGGGCAATCCCAATGCCGCAGCTTTTCTAACAAATTCATCCATTTTACGATACCTCACTCTTTTAATTAAAAAGTCCATTCATGCCCTGGATAGTCAAGGGCTGTTCTGACAGATGTCAAATCAGCCAGGTCTTTGAAAGGACTAGACTTAGATATTTCGGTAATTGAAGTCTTCGATGGCTTGGTAACTCTGCTCAGCAGAAAACTCTACGCCACAAGAAGTGAGCCTTGCCCGAATTTCCTGTGTAAAATTAATCACGCTCCTGCTTTCCCTGATACTAATCTAACTGCCTTTCACAAAGAAACTAATAAGCATTAGGAATCGTGTTAGACTTTGATTATAAAAAATCCAGAAACCTATCCCCTGCAATGGCATCCTCTAACGATCGCTTCCTCGAAGCTGCCGGCGACTGGGACTTAGAAACTCTTTACACAGACCTAGCATCCGCCAAGGGAAAGCGGCTCACGCCCACAGAGAAACAACATCTACGGGGTCTACTCTGCGGCTACAGTCCCGCCGAAATTGCTGAAAGGCTCAGTAAAAACCCCAAGGGAATTGCGGTAGATTTCTGTAATACTTTATACCAATATGTAAAAAATCTTGTAGGTAAAGCTGATGAAAAGGTAGAAAACTGGAGGAAGATTTGTGAATGGCTGGAGGACGCAGGATATAAAACTCAGCCGTCTCCCGAACCTGAATCAGGTGATTGTTTACCAATAAAATTCTTAATAAAAAAAGCAAATGTAGTTGTTGATAAAAATCAAATCATAGTTGATATAAACCTGCGAATCGTAGCTTCCTCACCTTCAGAAATTCCCATTATAGAAAACTTCGATATCAATGGCAATGGTGCAAACTAACGAAAAGGCGATCGCACGCATCAGCTTAATGTTAAACCGAATAGCAATAAGGGCGGGCAAAATGCCCACCCCATATACTAGATATCACTTTGATATCAGACTTAAATTTTCAATACCCCCAGGGGAATTCGAATCCCCGTCGCATCCGTGAAAGGGATGTGTCCTAGGCCTCTAGACGATGGGGGCGCGTCGTTGCGTTTGCTTGTGTTCCGCACCTTTATTACCTTAACTAATCTTTCCCAATCTGTCAACTACTTTGCGAAACTTTTTTTTCTACTCGTCCCAAAGCTCGTCACAGTAGGCTTTGAGGATGGCGGCGCAATTGCCGATCGCCCCGAGATGAGCAATTTCAAAGCCGTGGGTGTTCTGGGTGGGGAAAGCCAAACAAGCGGCGCGGGCTACGTGGCCGAACTTCATGGCGATCGAAGCATCGCTCCCAAAACCGCTAATTACCGCCAACTGCACCTCTACATCGGCTGCTGCAGCTGCTGCGCGCAATTGGGCGTTTAATCCTTCATCGTAGACTCCGTAGCCGTCCTGAACCAGCAAAACCGGGTTTTCGCTGTCACGAATCGGGTATTCCGGTGCTAGAGGGCAAATTTCCAAAGCGATCAGCGCGTCCAACGGCTGGCGCTGCGTGAAATACAAAGCTCCGATCGCCCCAACCTCCTCCTTCGCCGACGCTACCAAATAAACATTCACCGCAGGCTCTTTCAAACATTCCGCCAGAGCCAGCAAAATCGCCACTGAAGCCTTGTTGTCAAGAGTGTAGCTGGCGATCCAATCCTTTAACCGCAGCGGGCGCTTGCGGTGTTTTCCCACCACCATCCGCGTGCCCGGTCGAATTCCGGCCTCGGCTAATTCCTCGGCGGTACACTTAGTTTCGATCCAGGCATTTTCCCACTTTAAAGAAACATCTTCCTGCTGAGCTTTCTGAGGAGATTCGTGAGAAACATGGCGGGAACCGAAGCTGAGAATGCCGCTAATTGTTTGCTTGTCCCCGAGCAAATCCACCACGCCTTCGCCGTAAACCCAAGGAAATGCGCCGCCCAATCTGCGGACTTCCACCCGGCCCCTCTCGCCTATTGTTTTAACTAAGGCGCCAATTTCGTCTTTGTGGGCGGTAATGGCGATCGACTTTTCGGGATTGCGGCCCTTAATTAGGGCGATCGCATTGTCCGCGCGATCGAGCCAAGCATTCACTCCCAGGGCGGCGAATTTTTCCATCAACCGCTGGTTAATTTCCGACTCCGCACCGCTGGGTGAGTGCAGCATTACTAATTCTTCGATTGTTTGGAACAGGCGATCGAACTCTAACATTTTTGATCTTCGTTTTTAGGAGCGAATTTTGACATATATTAAAGCAGATTTACTCTCTATTTCCCCGGCGATACACTTAGTTTTAATTCAGGCATTTTCCCACTTGAAAGAAACATCTTCCTGCTGAGCTTTTTGAGGAGCCTAGGAATGAAGCAATTGGACGCAGCAAAGGGGGATTGAGTAACAAGATTCATGGGAGCGCGTGGATGCGTTGGGCAATCCGTTGGGGTTTCACCTCGCCCCCGGACAAGCTGGTGACGCGAGCAAGAGCCGACCAACTGCAGCCATTACTGCTGGCGGATACACTGCTCGCTAACAAGGGCTATGATCCTGATCAGCGCGTGATTGACCCTCTCAATGCCGAGGGGAAGACCACCGTGATTTCACCTCGCCGCCATTGCAAGACCCTGGAAACTTACGATGCTGAATTGTACAGAGCCCCTCATTTGATTGAGAACTTTTTCCCCAAGCTCAAGCACTATCAGGCTATCGCGGCGCGCTATTACCGTAGGGCGGTAAACTTTCCGGCGTGCGATGCTTCTGGCTGCTGCGGTCATCTGGTTGAATTGATGACACCCCCTAAATTAACTTGACAGTGCGGTAAACTAATATGCCTGACCTCTTGAGCACCTTCTTTTCTAATAATTTCATTCCTCACGGGCATTGTTACCTCTGGAAACCGGGGCTAGTCTGGCTGCACTTAACGTCAGATGCCTTGACTACCCTCGCTTATTTCTCGGTGGCTGTTGCCATTGTTTACTTTACGAATGAGCGTAAGGATCTGCCTGCCCACACGGTGATACTGCTGGTGGGTTTCTTTTTTATCTTTGCCTTATGTGGCATGACGCACCTGATGGGAATAGTGACACTTTGGCACCCCATTTATTGGGTTTCAGGACTGATCAAAGCTGTCACTGGTGCTTGGTCTTTGTATACCTTCACCTTTTTACTGATTCCCTTAATTCCAGTGGCACTCGATACGCCCAGTCCAGCTCAACTTGCCCTTACAAACCAGGAACTAGAAAATAGTCGCCGCCGTATCGAGGCGATTAATGTGGAGCTAGAGCAACGGGTGCAGGAACGCACTTCCCAACTCGAAGCGTCTAATCGCACCAAAGACGAATTATTGATGCGTGAACAAATAATTCGGGCAGAGGCAGAGGCAGCTAACCGTGCCAAGGATGAGTTTCTCTCGATTCTTTCTCATGAACTCAGAACTCCTCTCAACGCGATCTTAGGGTGGTCAACGATGTTACGGCAAAAAAACCTGAGTGAGGATAAGGTGGCGCGCGCTTTGGAGACGATCGAGCGAAACGCAAAGTCTCAAGCCCAGCTCATCGAAGACATCCTCGATGTTTCTCGCATCATCACAGGTAAACTGCGTCTCCGAGTCCGTCCTGTCAACCTCGTGCCGGTGATTGAATCGGCGATTGAGTCTGTACAATTGGCGGCTGAAACAAAGTCAATTCGCCTGCAAAGTGTACTCGATTCAGAAGCTGGTCCGCTCTTGGGTGATGCCGATAGGTTGCAGCAAGTTGTGTGGAATCTACTTTCTAACGCGGTCAAATTTACGCCTAAAGACGGGCGAGTCCAGATTCTTTTGCAGCGGGTTAATTCCCATGTTGAAATTACTGTCAGCGACACTGGAGCAGGCATCAGCTCGGACTTTCTACCATTTGTCTTCGATCGCTTCAGCCAGCACGACAGCACCACTACTCGCAGTTATGGGGGGTTGGGTTTAGGGTTAGCCATTGTGCGTCAATTAGTTGAATTACATGGCGGGACTGTAACGGTAGTGAGTCCAGGGATAGGACAGGGGACGACCTTTACAGTCAAACTGCCCGTGATGATTATCCATCTACCACCCAGCGCTCCAGAGCCATTAAACTCGCTCGTCGAGGCGAAGGGGAGATTTCAGGCCTCGCCGACCCTTGAAGGCTTACAAATCTTAGTGGTAGAGGACGAGGCTGACGCGCTAGAGTTGCTGAGCACGATTCTCGAAAAGTATGGTGCTGATGTCATGGCTGTGGCTTCGGTCAAGGAGGCCTTGACCATTATCGAAACCGCAACCGATCGCAGCCCCGATGTTTTAGTGAGCGATATTGGGATGCCGGATGAGGATGGCTACTCGCTGATCCGCAAGTTGCGTCAAGTTGAAGCGCAGCGGGGCGGTAGGCTACCCGCGATCGCGCTGACGGCTTATGCCCGGAATGACGATCGTCAGCAGTCACTATTAGCAGGTTTTCAGATGCATTTGACCAAACCCGTAGATGCTGCGGAGTTAGTGGCGGTGGTGGCCAGCCTCACCGGACGTACAAGCAGGTGCTAAAACCTAGGCGTTCAAGAACAAATGTTGCGTTTGAGAATAATGGGCTTCTTGTCAGCTTGGGGTGAAGGCTAGGGGTTGTGGCAAATCAAGCTTGTGAGTGTCGTCAGCAGGACAAACGTCTGTTAACTTGATTCAGGTAACAGGTTTACTGTATCCGGGATAGGAAGCACTGTGAGTGGTTATCGAGTAGAGCCTGCATGAGTGCTAGATTCTCTAGGATGCCAATTTCATCTTTGTGAGCGGTAATGGCGATCGACTTTTGGGGATTGCGGTCGGGAATTAGGGCGATCGCATTGTTCGCACGATCGACGAGCCAAGCATTCACTCCTGCGCCGGCGAATTTTTCCATCAAGCGCTGGTTAATTTCCGACTCCGCAGCCCTGGGAAAGTCGAGTATTACTAACTCTTCAATTGTTGGGAGCAGCCCATCGAACTCTAACATTTTTCAATTCCGTGTTTTGAAGCGCATTTTGACATATATTAAATTATATTTACTCTCAATTTACTCTTCTTATGAACAAAAAAATAACTTTCTGTAATGACATCTAGCGCCTTCTCAACAAACTCGTAATCATCCGGATTGGTTGACTATAAAAATCTCGCCTTCAGGTTTAATTCGCAGACTTCAACGGGATTTACAAGCCGTGCAAAACGTGAATTATTACCTAGAGGTTTTTCCCTCATCTAAGGTTATTTTAAAATTACAACAAATCTCAATCTCTCCCTATGCTTGTCCATAAACTTCAGCAACTCCTGCAGCGCCAAATTCGAGCCAAAAAGTTAGGGATTAAATTTAACAGAGTTGCTAGCTTTCAATTGCCCGAACAATTAATTTTGCAAGGAAAACTGCATCGAATAAACGTGCCTTCAGAGAAAGGCATGGACGGAGAATTTATAGAAGTGCTTTTAGACGACTGCTACGGAGTCGATAAATTATCTGAATCGCTGATGACAATTATTGATATTGGAGCCAATGTTGGCTTATTTCCGATTGCTGCGAGAAACAGGTTTCCCCAGGCCGTAATTCACGCCTACGAACCTAATCTCTACCTAGAAAATTACCTCAAACATCAATCTCAAATCGCAAATTTTACATATTTTATGGAAGCAGTAGGAGACCGAGATGGTAAAGTAGTCCTCGACATTCGGGAAGTTTCGGGAAAAACCCGATCGACAGTTAGCGAAAGCGGCGAAATACCAATGGTATCATTTCGCAGGGCGATCGAGCGAATTGGTGGTAGCGTCGATTTAGCCAAAGTAGACTGCGAAGGTGCAGAATGGCTGTTATTTGAAGATCGAGATACTTGGCAACTTGTGCAAAACCTTTCTTTAGAATATCACTTGTGGTCTGGTCACACTCACGCGGAAACCCGACAAATTATTGAAAACTTAGGATTTAGGGTGGGAAAGCAAATACCAATAGATAAATGGTACGGCTTGATTTTAGCATCCCGAACCTGCAACCCTCAAGGATATAGCAGATGTTGAAGAAGGAAGCTCGGCAACGGATTCGCTTTCTTCTGATGTAATGGATGTCAGAAAGAAGGTTAATTGTTCTGGAGTTGTGGTGAGAAGTCAAACTAATCAGAAAAGCCCGCTAATAACCGGGTACGAAAATTGTCGAAGTTAGCAAAATCCTAAGCTTTTGTGCATTTAAATATGGTTTCATTAAAAATGAATTTAGTCAATCACTAAAAAAATGCCAGCCAATCATTATCTCAACGAGACGAGCAAATATAAAAATTACAGAAAGCCTTAAAAGAGGAAAAAGGAGATATTAGATAAATAATTCTGATTTTATGATTGCTTAATGACGGAGAAACTCAAGCTAAAGTTGCTAAATTTTTAGGTAGCTCCGTAAATAATATCAAATCCGTTAGCATCGGAATAGTAAATTCGAGTTCACTGTTGACGGTTGACAGTTGACAGTGAACAGTCAACCGTCAACATCATTCCGGTGTAACCGGAAATGATATAAGGTGTCTCATTGGTGTATTCAGGGATATCCAGACCATCTAGAAACTCCAGCCAGATGCGATAATGAATGGAAGTCATAGAAAAGCCACAGATAAATAGATAAAAATTTTACAGAATTTTCCGTAGTTATGACCTATAGTAGCAACAATCAGTGAACCAAGTTCTTAAATGGTTAGGATTCATGTTGGTTGAGGGCAACTGCTACGATCCTATCAATCATTGCTGGGGCATTGGGAGCAAACCTTCG
>NZ_JAUBRM010000158.1:0-7857 GCF_036701905.1 Microcoleus sp. MON2_D5 | reverse complement strand
CTTATCGCAAAGAATGTGTTTTTGCTTCTATCTGCTGTTTTCATAGTCTGAGTGTAATGAATCCTAATGCTCGGTTTCTTTCAGATTCTTAGGATGTTTTGTCAGATTCTTGTGCAATCACCTTCAAGACGCAGCGTGGAACCGAGCGTTCTGTCGAGGAACGCACGGATCAACGTTGCCACCTCCTCTGCATGAGTCTCCAGCGCGAAATGTCCGGCGTCGAGCAGGTGAATCTTTGCATCCGGGAGATCTCGCTGATAAGTGGCAGCACCAGCGGGCAGAAATGCCGGATCATGACGACCCCAGACGGCGAGAAGCGGCGGACGGTGTTCGCGAAAGTAGGACTGGAAGGCTGGATAAAGTGCGACGTTGCTGCGGTAGTCGAGGATCAGATCGAGCTGGATCTCCTCCGCGTCCGGTCGCGCCATGTAGGCGATGTCGAGTTCGTAGCCGTCGGGCGACAAAAGGTGTGGATCGGCTCCGGTGCCATACTGCCAGTTCCGGATTGTGTCTGGTGCGAGCGAGGGTCGGCAGGCTTCCCGGTTCGCTGCGCTCGGTTCGCGCCAATAGGTTTCCCACGAACCCCATTCGTCACTGAAACCCTCCAGGTAAGCGTTGCCGTTCTGCGAGACGATCGCAGATATCCGTTCAGGATGGCGCATCGCCAGACGCAGACCTACTGGCGCACCGTAGTCGAAGATGTAGAGTACGTATCGATCGAGCGACAAAGCATCGGTGAAGCCCTCGATCACGTCGGTAAGGCGGTCGAACGTGTAGTCGAACGTCCCGCGTGACGGTGCCTTAGTCTGTCCGAAACCAGGTAGATCCGGCGCGACAAGCCGAAAGTGATCGGCAAGCAGAGGGATCAGGTCGCGGAACATGTGGCTGGCGGTCGGAAAGCCGTGCAACAGCAGTATCACTGGCGCATCGCTTGCCCCCGCCTCGCGGTAAAACACTTCGACATCACCAACCTGTCGAAACCCGTAGCGTATTTTCATCGTACAATTCTCTTTTTTTGATTTTCTTCCGACTGAACTTCGACGCTCAGATTTGGAATCTTGGACACCTTTCGCATACCCTACGATCGCCGCCCCTAAACCGCGAGAACCACCCGTTACCAGTGCAACTTTGCCTGCAAGTGTTGTCGTCTCGCACTGCCTTTCGACTACTGCGCTACATACCCGCCATCTACCAGCAATGTTGCACCTGTTGTGAACGATGCCAGGTCAGATGATAAAAACAGAACTGCATTTGCAACTTCAAGCGGTGTTCCAACCCGTCCGATCGGGTGAAGTCCTGTCAAGTAAGCTTTGGCTTCATCTGTAACTGCTTCAAACATATCTGTTTGGATTGCCCCTGGTGCAACGCCATTAATGCGAATACCCGCTTTGGCATATTGGAGTGCAGCAGCTTTTGTTAAACCTACTACCGCATGTTTACTCGCGGTGTAGAGGAGTATGTTAGGAAGTGCAACGACTCCAACCACAGATGCCATATTGACGATTGCACCACTTCTCTGTTTCAACATCTGAGCGATTTCATATTTCATCGACAACCAAACGCCTTTGATATTGACGTTCATAGTGCGATCGTATTCAGCTTCTGTTTGCTCAATCAATGAAGGATTTTCGCCGCCCCCTCCTGCATTATTAAAGGCAATATCCAACCGACCAAAAACGTCAACCGTTTTATCAACCATTGCTTTAACATCGGCTTCTTTCGTGACATCTGCTTGCACAAAAATAGCCTCTCCGTCAGCTTTCTTAATCAATCGAACCGTTTCTTCACCTTCATCAATTCGACGACCAACTACCACCACCTTTGCTTGTTGTTTGGCATAAGCGATCGCCGTTGTTCTACCAATTCCCGATGTGCCTCCGGTGACTAACGCCACTTTATCTTGCAGTATCATTCTGTTTCTCCTGTTGCAATCAATATTGACTTTCAAAAATTGAACTCCGATCGTATCTCAGCCCATGCCAGCGATTGCCATCACCGGGATAGTGAGCAGGTTGAAAACGACGTGAACGACGACGGCGGGTCAGACCGAGGTTTTGATGACGAAAGCCCTTAACTCGATCATCTTGTCGCCGCGAAAGCGCCAGACATCGCAGTACGAGTAATGAGCCGCCTTCCCGTCTTCGTCCTTCAGTGTGATGTCGCCGAGTGCCGTGACGAAATCACCCTCAGCGATTAAGTTGGTGACCGTAAACTTTGGCGGCTCTATGTATGTCTCTGCCATATATTGGCGAACGGCTTCTTTTCCGTTAAGGGTCTTGTCGCCTACAAACGTCCATTGCGTGTCGTCGGTGCAGAATGACAAGAATCCTTCATAGTTGCCTGCAGCGTTCGCCGCATTTGCCTCTTCTAAGATTGCTTTATTTTTCTCTGACATCTGAATCCCTCCTCTATTCAAGTGGATGCTTTAACGGAACGGTCTCTCTACCAGTGCATCACTCTCCTCAACGGGACCGACGATCGGTCCCGTTCACCCGTTACCAGGAATCTTTCGTACTCAACTAACCACCTTTATACGGTTGGTGTGCAATGGGTTTGTTATGCGACGTTTATATACTTTGTGTACAGTTCGTCTTTGTCTTAACTAACTTAATTGTAGTGAATTCCAACACTTAACTTCTTTCAGATTCTTATGGTATTACTGTTCGATTGAAAACAAGCGCTCCGCTCCAGTCTCGCAAATAAGAGCAGCAGTTTCTTCCTCTTCTACACCGGGTTTGTCGCTGAAGACAACTTTTGCGCCAGCAGTACCAAAAGCGATAATTTCGTTAAGCTTTCCTTCGGAACGCTGCGCGAACGCTAACGCGGTTGCTTTGCCAATTCCCGATGTTCCTCCAGTAACTAAAGCCACTTTATCTTGCAGTATCATCCTGTTTATCCTGTTCCAATCAATATTGACCTTCAGCACACAATCAAACTCCAATCCGTTTAGCAATTACCAACGCCGTAAATTTGGTCTAGTTTTCTGTAAACTTCAGCACAACTTTGCCCCGTGTTCCTCCCTGCTCTATACGTTGATGTGCCAGAATGACCTGATCCCAAGAAAATACTGAATCAATCACTGGGCGGAGCTGATGACGCTCAATGAGTTTTGTCAAAGCCTCTAATTTTGCTCGGTACTGGGGTGAAAAAACAAAATGAATCGTCAGATTCTTGCCCCATGCTTCAAGAAGCGATTGCGGTATTGCAACGTCTACAATGCTTGTAAGCCTACCAAAGGGACGAATAATTTCTAGACTACGCTGAATTGTTTCTCCGCCGATCGTATCTAGAACTAAATCCACACCGAGTCCATTTGTTTCTTGACGAATGATTTTTACGTAATCTTCACTTTTGTAATCAATCACCCGATCTGCGCCCAATTCTGTCACGAAATCTCGGTTTCTAGAACTACACGTCGCAAAAACGTATGCCCCGATCGCTTTGGCGAGTTGAACTGCGATCGAACCCACTCCGCCTGCACCCGCATGGATGAGAACTGTTTCACCAAGTTGTAGATTGCCCCTAGTCACTAGACAATCCCAAGCAGTTCCGCCTGCAAGCGGAAAAGAAGCTGCTTCAACGTGCGATAGATTTGCAGGCTTCAATGCAACAATCGCTGCATCAGCCACATGATACTGAGCATAGCTACCGAATTCTCCAAAAATTTGCGGTGAGTAATACACGTTGTCTCCCACCTGAAAATCAGTCACAGCTTCGCCAATTGCCTCAATCACCCCTGAAACATCGACTCCAAGGATGGCGGGTAATCGAACCAGTTCCTTGTAATCACCACGACGAGTTTGGTAGTCGATCGGGTTAATCGAGGTTGCACAAACTCTGACTAACACCTGATTCGCCTTCAGTGTTGGTGTGGGAACCGTTTGAATCTCAAACTTCTCAGCATCACCAAACGCAGTTAATACGGCTGCTTTCATAGATTCCATCTGTGCCAACTCTCCTTGATTTAGAATAAACAGCGACGGATTTCAATACCATTCAGCGTAGGTAAGTTCTCCCTAACTTCGTAAGCCAGCACGATTTGGTAAGGTAGTTACCGTTTAGTAGCAAATGCAGATATCACAGCCTCGTAGCACACCAAAAAAGTTTTCTCGCTCCCAGCCAAAGGCGATGTGCAACTTAACTAAATAGTCATGTCGTTCCATTGTTTCTCATAGTGATCTCCTTTCTTTTGTAACCCTAATGTTCAGGTCATTAGCCAACAACTGGCTGAAATTCAATTCCTCGACACTGAAGCCTAATTGCTGAATGCTTGATTCGTCTATCGATTTTGGATTGTTTTCAGAAAACCAAGATAATTCGATGCTGCTTCCTGAGCGTTTTCGATCAACAGCAAATGTCCTGCTTTGGGTAATTGAATAATTTGACTCCCTAGAAGACAGCGATGTGAGCGATCGACATCCCGAATATCATAGATTTTGTCTTCCTGACCCCAAATTGCCAGGGTCGGAACCCGACTGTGAGGCAACTGACAAAGCACATCATCATAAAGATTCACAATGTCCCAAGTCTGTTGATAATTTCGATTACGATTCACATAATCGTTCAATTTCTCGGTTTTGACCTCATCCGGAATCGTAGGAGGCGTCACGAAAAGCAGACTGATTTCTAGATCGAACTGCTCTTTGGTAATCGGAATAAAGGGATTGATGCCCTCAATAATCGATTTCCTGACGCTAGTTGCCCAATTCGTTACGCCTAGCGGTGAACCGATAAAGGCGAGGCTGCGAACTTGGTTGGGATAAAGCTGGCTGTAAAGGGCTGCGATCGTGCCCCCCATCGAGCTACCTGCAACCTCAAGGGATTGAATCTTTAGCTGCTCGACAAACTGGTGCAAGAGGGCTACCTGATTCTCTAGTGCATAGTCTTTCACGGTAAATCCAGTACTCTTGGCATAACCGGGTAGATCGGGTGCAATCGCTTGATAGCCTGCTCTAGCCAACTCGCACATCATGCCATTCCACTGCTCTTTCTCGGCAAATAATCCATGCAGCAGTAAAATCGGCTGTCCTGTCCCTGCTTGATTATAGGAAAGCGTTCCACTCCCGATTTGGGTAGAGCGAGTTGCGATGTCACAAGTTGAAGCAGGAGTTGCGCGATTCAGCCAACCAGAGCCAACAAGCACACTGACAACCAGAACGATAATAACTAACCGAAGAATGAACTTTCTCATGAATAGTTTTTCCTGACTATTCCAAATCCCAGGGTAAACGCATCTAAATTTTATTGACAAAAGTCGAAAACCTTTAGGATACAGCGCTGATCAATTCCTCGCTTTTCGCCCAAAGCTGCTTAGCTTTGTTAGCGTCAAGTGCATACGACCTTACGCCGTCGGCAAACGGGTTGGGCGTGTCATTGATCGGCGCAACTGCACAATCTTCGAGATAGTGTCCGCCGATCTCGTCTTTGTCAGCTACGACTGCTGCCCAGACCGACGTTGCGGCTGCCTGCGGAATTTCTTTCAACTCTTTCGGCGGCAGACTCGCTTCGGTGCGCGCTGCGTCAACGGTCTGCAAAAGTTCCTGCAAATCCTCTGGCGAGAAATGGCGGGGCAGGTCCGTGAGACTGTTTCCGGGCATCACCGAAGCAGCCCGAATGCCGCGATCGCGATGCCGCCTGTCAAACTCCACAGCGAACAGGGAATTAGCGGTTTTCGATCGGCTATAGGCGACCCATGGATCGTATGCCTGTTGCTCAAAATTCGGATCGTCCAAGTCGATATCGGCACCACGATGTGAGAGCGACGACAGGACTACCAGCCGTCCATTATCGACGAGCAGCGGCTCGATCCCATTGATCAGGGCGAAATGACCAAGATGGTTGGTTCCGAACTGGACTTCAAAGCCATCGATCGTCCGACCGAACGGAGTTGCCATAACGCCAGCGTTAGCGATGATGGCATCGAACGGTTGACCGTCAGCCAACAGTTTATCCGCACAGGCACGAACGCTTTGCAAGGATGCCAGATCGAGATTGATCAACTCCAGGCTGTCGCCCTGCGACGCGGCATCACGAACCGATGCAGTGGCTAGCTCAGCTTTAGTGAGGTTCCTGACCGCGCCGACGACGCTAGCGCCGTGAGAGACCAGTGAGCGGGCGGTTTCAAGCCCAATGCCTGACGATGCACCCGTAATGAGAAATCGCTTTCCCTTGAGATTAATGCCGGAAAGCACCTCGTCGGCGGTCGATTTTGCACCAAATTTTTCAGCCATTTCTTTTCCTTTCGTTAATTGTGAGTGTAAGAGTTTTGATCTTTCGCATACCCTACGATCACCGCTCCTAAACCGCGAGAACCACCCGTTACCAGTGCAACTTTGCCTGCAAGTGTTGTCGTCATGATGGACTCCTTTGGATGTATTACTGCTCAATCAAACACTGCGTACTATCGGGATGCCCTTGAGGAACCAACGGCACGGAGAGTGATCGAGCAGATGATGCAGGTCGATCGCTACTTGGTCGCAACGTGTCGCACTGCCGATCGACTACTGCGCTACATACCCACCATCTACCATCAACGTTTCACCTGTTACGAACGATGCCAGGTCAGATGATAAAAACAGGACTGCATTTGCAACTTCAAGAGGTGTTCCAACCCGTCCGATCGGGTGAAGTCCTGTTATGTAAGCTTTGGCTTCATCTTGCCCACCTGTAGCTGCTTCAAACATGTCTGTTTCGATTGCTGCTGGTGCAACGACATTGATGCGAATACCTGCTTTGGCATATTGGAGCGCAGCCGCTTTTGTCAAGCCTATTACTGCACTTTTACTCGCGGTGTAGAGAGGTACGCTAGGAAGTGCAACTACTCCATTTGCAGATGCCGTATTGACGATCGAACCACTTCCCTGTTTCAACATCTGAGCAATTTCATATTTCATCGACCACCAAACGCCTTTGACATTGACGTTCATCATGGGATAGTATTCCGCTTCTGGTTGCTCAATCAGTGAGGGATTTTCACCGACAGTTCCTGCATTATTAAAGGCAATATCTAACCGACCAAAAACACTCACCACTTTATCAACCATTGCTTCAACATCGGCTTCTTTCGTGACATCCGCTTGCACAAAAATCGCCTCTCCGCCAGCTTTCTTGATCAATCGAATAGTTTCTTCACCTTCATCCATTCGACGGCCAACAACAACAACCTTTGCTTGTTGTTGGGCATAAGCGATCGCGGTTGCTCGACCAATTCCTGAAGTTCCGCCAGTGACTAGCGCCACTTTATCCTGAAGTATCATTCTATTTCTCCTAAAATCTAAGTCCGGTTGTTCTTTCTTGAAATAATCGTGAAATCGCTTTAGAAAAAAGCTTAGACAAATCTTGCAAGCATTAGGCTAAGAGCAAAGGAAAAGGCATGAAAGCTGACATGGGATAACATCGCAGCCTCAAGCGAGTATTGCCAAAAGAGCCAACCAAAAGCAATGCCAGCAATCCCATTGAGTAATATCGCTCGGATGATCACAAGCGGAGTGAGTGGAACTATCGCGGCAGTTACGGGCAGGTGTAAAAGTCCAAATACCAGCGCTACTAGCACAATCGCACCTTGGTATATTCCTTGGCTTGGCAACGTAATGCCTTGTTTTAAGACTTTCCACGCTATCCAAACAAGCAGCGACATTAAGCCCCAGCGCATCAGAATTTCCTCAGTGAGGCCGCCATAAAGCATTGCAGTAAGTGAACTCAGCCAATTTGGTTCTGTGTGATTGGATGCCTGTAGCGCTTCAGGTAGAGCAGGTTTCATGAACCGATCGAGCAACAGGACAATGATTGTCGTCGCTGCACCTACACCCAAGCTCCATTTCATCTCAATGACAGAAAATGGAATCTTAGGGGTATGAA
>NZ_JAUBRM010000016.1:3403-95856 GCF_036701905.1 Microcoleus sp. MON2_D5 | reverse complement strand
TCATCTTTTTTCACAGTTTTACTAGCTTTTTCATTTTGGCGCTTTTTTCATATATTTGCAAAAGTGAGATGCACCCGTGCTGCCGTTCCCAAGTCAATATATCATCAATTGTTAAAGTGTAGTCGGGATTGGCAAGACTTTGCTCTCGGATGTCGATCGCAATTGCGGGGGAAACTAGCGACTGCGGGGAATAACTATCAATGCTGGCGCCTCCTGCATAAAAGCTGTTGGGTGCGTTGATGTGAGTGCCGCTGTGTTCCCCCATTGAGAATTTTCGCAGGAAATACCCGTCTGTTTCTATTTGAGATACTGTGGCAATTTGTGTGGCTGGATCTCCTGGCCAAATGGGAATATTTGGATGAATTGCATGGGTTAAGTCTATAATTTGGCTGTAGGCGATCGTTTTTAAGTTATTTGAGTTGAAGTTGTTGGGCATCAGGTTAAATATATCTATTATTTATTAAACACAGTTGAGTTTTTGACCTTTTGCAAGTTCAATATAAAATATAAAATCTACAATCTAAAATTCGATTAGTCGATCGAGCGTTGCTTCCATCACATCCTTTGTTTGCCCGGAAACAGTATACACCAAAGCTTCTCGATAAACTCTCCCGGCTGGGTGTAGCACACCGTTAGCAGCACCGCTAGAAACTGCAACCGCAGCGTGCCCGCAACGCACCGCTAAATCAATGGCTTGAGCTCGCAGCGCTAATTGTTCTGCTTTCGAGCTATGTTGAGATTGTGAGAAATTCTGTTTTAGCCGATCGAGCTTTTGCTCTAATTTTTGGCAAGCCGCCGTTATAAAAGGTGAATTCTTAGCAGCCGCCGCTGCGGCAATTACATCCAATCCCGCTCGAATACAGCCAAAAGTACCCGGAACAAAATTCAGTATATTTTTGCTGTCGTTTTCCGAAATCCAGCCGACAGGTTTAACTGAAATTATTTCCGATTCATGCAGCAACCAATTATCGAGAGTGGCTGTCACAGTATTAGTCGAGTTCATGGCGATTAACTGCATGATTTCGCTACAAGCTATTTTACCCGATTCGCGTTCACTATTGGTAAAAGGCACTAAACCGAAAACAGCACGTTCGTCAGGAAGTACCGCCGCTACAATAAACTTTTGAAACAAGCCAAAACCTGTTACCCAAGGAACTTTTCCTGACAGTAAATAAGCCGCTTTTACGGGAGTTGCGGTGACGGCTGGATCGCCCGATCGCCTCAAATGCGAAAACCCAATACCCAAGCGTAACTCTTTTTGGGCGATCGCGGGCAAGTATCTGCTTTTTAGCATTTCATTGTCGCTGTTGGCAAGCATCGCAGTTGCGCTGTGGTGCTGAGTTTGCAGGAAAGACAAAGCGCCGGAATATCGAGCCGTCAATTCTTGATATTGGTAAAAAATCTCCGGTGCAATTCCAGCACCGCCCCATTTTTGGGGAACTCGCAACGCTAAGAGCGATCGATCTTCCAATCCAGCAACTGCTGTTTTCAGCGCTTCCGAGTCGCTGTCGATAATTTCCGCGTGAGGTGCGACGCACTTTTGTAGGTAAGTTTCTGTGCTGTTGAGAATTTCTTGGGAATCCATTTTTTATAATTATTTTATAGCAGAGGCAGGGACACGGCACTGCCATGTCCCTACTACTCGCTCGCTCGGGGGGTGTACTTTATAAACGTATAATCGGCTTTATATTTATTCAAATTCTTATGAAGCGAGCCTAAAAGCCCGCCTCAAAACTAACTCCCTACCAAACTTTCCAAGGAGCCTTTCCTTCATCCCAAAGTTCGTTTAAATACTTGTATTCTCGAAAAGTATCCATCGCAAAGAAGAAGCCCTCATGACGGTAAGCCATCAACTGTCCGTCGGCCGCCAAACGCTGCATCGGCTCTTGTTCTAAAATACAATCATCTCCCCCCAAATACTCAAATACCCGGCGGTTGAATATCATATATCCAATACTGATCCAGCCGTCAACTTGAGGTTTTTCAGAAAATTGAACTACGCGGCTATCGCTGTCTACATCCAAAATTCCAAAGCGAGAAATCGGACGAAATGTGGTGACAGTGGCCAGCTTCCCGTGAGACTTGTGAAATTCGAGCAAGGCGTCAATATTGACATCAGCTACTCCATCGCCGTATGTCACCATGAAATTCTCGCGATCGATATATTTTTCGATCCGTTTTACCCGCCCTCCTGTCATGCTTGCCGCGCCAGTTTCAGCCAGGGTAACATTAAAATCTTGTTCCAGATGTTCCTCGTGATAAGTGATGGCATTTTGGCGTCCCAGACAGATAGTAAAGTCATTGTTCATGGCTTCATAATTGAGGAAATATTCTTTAATCATGTTGCCGCGATAGCCCAAGCACACAATAAAGTTTTGGAAACCGTAGTGTGCATAGATTTTCATGATGTGCCAAATAATTGGATGCCCCCCCACCTCAACTAAGGGTTTGGGACGAAATTCTGTTTCTTCTCTGAGACGAGTACCGAGACCGCCAGCTAGGATAACTAGTTGCATTTTGTCACATTTTTAAAGATGATAAATTAATTTATCATCAATCATCAGGGATTATTTCAAAGAATTATTAACATTTTCTCATAGTGAGTAAAGCTTTGTAAACCCCAGAAATCACGAATTATTATAAATAATCGTAGGGTGATCCGTGGACACCGTGTATTTAGGAATAATCCTAGGGTGTTCCGTGCACACCATGTATTTAAATGCTGCGCGCAATTTCTAACTACGAATAGGGTGGGTACTGCGGACAGTATATTTGAATACAGCGCAATTTCTAACTTACTAAGAGTCGATTAACAAATAGACAAAAAAACCGCCAAGACCTATACTAAATATAAGAAAGACCTTCAACAGAAATGAAAAATCAACTCGCTCGCCTAAAAAAGTTTTTAGGTATCCTCTGTGCGATCGCCTCAATAATTATATTATTCCAATCGGCTATACCTGGTGTTTACGCCACGGTTGTTGCACCGAAAATCTCAACCCTACCACAAACGACCGTAGCTTTTGTACCCAACATACCGGGCGGCGGATTAGACTTTCACGAATCAGCAGGAGGACACACTTTAGAGAGACACGTTGGCAAAACAGAAGCAGAACTAGCACAGCGACTCGCAAGCGAAACGAGAATTTCTGCAGCATCTTCTTTTACTGACCGTTCCGTCGCCGAAGCGGCTATTTCAGAAGCAATAAACAGAAATCAAAGTGCGATCGACTCCTGGGTGAAAAGTCCAGGCAATCGTTATACGATCGACTACAATGCCAACCGAATCATTGGCATTACTCTGCGTCGCCGCGCATCCAAAGCCACTTCGACATCTCGCCTGAGAATCGTCCTCCAGCGCAGCGCCAAATTACCTCCCGGATACTTTATCCTCACAGCCTATCCCCAATGATCAATCCATTTCCTCATTTAACCCAATTTTTCAGTTCCTACTTTCACCAAGACTGGCCGTTAGAAGCTGATACTCCCAGCGATGTAGTGAACAACTACCGCAGCAGCGAACCGCCCGCAAGTGTTGAAGCTGCATCGCAAGAACTCAGCAAACTGTTAGAAATGCCGATCGCCCCAGCCGATTTAGAAGCATTCATCCTCGATGAATTAGGGTGTTACTACGACCCACAATCCGAAAATCAAACAGTCCGAGAGTGGTTGGAATCGGTGCAAAAATCTTTGAATACTCCCAGCTAAAATCTATATATTTGTAGGAACACGGCAGTGCCGTGTCCTCTATATAATTCCGATGCCACCGAAAACGATATCACTTGCTAACCGTCAATAAGTAGCCTTCGTGGACGTTGAAATTAGGGATAACATAAGCCAAGCTGCCGCTACCCACAGACAAACTTTCTTCTTTAACAGTGACAAGCTGTGGCACGGCTCCTTCTTGATTGTTGGGAATTTTTTCTAATTTTAGAGTTATTTTCTGACCTCTTTGAATACCTAGCTGCTCCAAATTTCCGAGGCTTAATGTTACCGTTGTTGCTGAGGAAAAATTGGGGTCGAAATAACCTAAAAGTATCTGTGCTTTACCTTCAGGATTTGACTTGCTGGCTAAAGCGACAAGGCGATTGTTATTTGACCAACTCCGCACCCGCGAATTAACTCCGTCAGCATAAGCTTTGTATGCCCACCAAGCTGCTCTTGGCTCAAAAGTATTAGGCGTGACCATCCCACTCAGCGTATTGTTGAAGCAATTGCTAACTTTATTTGGCCCTTTACTCTCCCAACAAGCTCTGCAAGCACCGTCAGCTTTGGCATACTCTAAGTTATAGAAATAACCTAAGATTTCCCCCGGCTGGTACTGCGCTAAGTTCCCGACAATTTCGTTGACGTAAATTTTTTGCAAGTTCAGTTCCTTGTAAGAGGGACTTTGCTGAAAATTACGTTTAGCATCAATTACATGGTCGTCAACAAATAAGATCATGGTATCGTTAAGTTCGTGCCAAGCTAGGAAATTTACTTCCAGTTTGTTCGCTTTGCAGTAATCCAAAAAAGCGGCGAGATATCCTTTGTTGTAGTTGGTAATGCTCGGCCCGCCAATCATTGCTGACGGCCCCAATTCTTCTCGCAAAATTTTGTAAGCTCTTTTGTAGGTTTCAAAGAATTGTTCTCTGCTGCCATTCCAAAACGGATTTTTTAAATCTGGTTCATTCCATACATCCCAAATAATTTTCTTGCCTTTATTTTGCTGGGCTAACTGTCGGATGAATGCTTCCCACGCGGGGTAGTTTTGATAGGGCCAGCCATTGGGATTGCTACCGTAGCCCCACAAGTCGCTGACTACTAACTGAAACTCGGCTCCGCTAGCGATTACTCGATCGTAAATATCGAGTCTCCCCGCCCGCCAAAGTTTGGGCTGCAAGGGTTTGATCGAGCTATCCGGCGGTTTGGCGGTGTCGATTCCGTGCAGGATGCCACTCATGGAAATTGTACCGGTGGCTGGCTGTCCAAAATCTACTGTAACGTTCGATCGAAGTTGGGCGATCGCTCTTGGCTGTCCCAAATAGGCTATTAACAGAACAGTGACAATAGCTAAACCAATTGGCAGCAGTTTATTAATACGTGGGAACTTGAATGTAAATTGCATATCTTTTCTTTGGTTAATTTTTTGTGGAATGGGCATCTTGCCCGTTCCTAAGAATGCTGCAAGAGCTCAGTTTTAACGAACCGATGAAAACACTTCAAAACCCTGTATTGATTCTATCACTTGTTGCCACGAACGCGAGTTGATCAGCTCGTTGATCTCGAAATTAACTCCTTTTTCCGCAGCGAAAGTACCAAAATTTTGCACCCACTGAAAGATAGTTTCTGTGGTCAAATAAGGTGTGCAGGCCCAAGCAGATTGCAAATTATTCACCATCTCGGACATATCTCCCCGCTCGTAAGCCTCCCAAGCTTTCCACACTAAATAATAGTATGTCAGCAGGCTATCCACTTGCTGTACCTGCTTTTTGAGTTTCGGACTAATAGAGAAACTGTCGCTATCATCCTCAGCTACAAATGCCTGTTCAATTATTTCTCCATATTCCCGAAGCATCCGTTCTTCTTTGAATAGTTCTTGGGCTCGCGCTTTGCACGCTTGTCCTGCAAGCCTGCGCGATTCGGGATTTTCTGCCCATATTTCCATCGTTTCTACCAATTCTTTTACTGTTCCTTCTGGGTCGATTGTAGGATCGGGGAGCAACTTTCCCGTATCTCCCAATTCTTCAGGAATCCCGCTGACTGCTGTGGCCATTACGGGCAATCCTTTCGCCATTGCTTCCATAATTGCTAGCGGCATTCCTTCTGCTTGGGAAGATAAAATAAAGATGTCGCTGGCGTCGAGCCAATCGGCAATATCCCAGCGCTGTCCTAAGAATTTAACCTGTTCTTCTACTCCCAATTTGCTCACAGTTGCTCTTAATTCAGGTTCCATATTGTCGTGAGTAGTAGACCCCGGCCCGGCCCAAACAAAGTAAATTTGGGGCCAAATTGGACGATTTTTCAATTGGGCGATCGCCTGCAATTGATACTGATATCCTTTAATTGGAGTCAATCTCGCCGCCGTAAAACAAACGACAGCCTTTTCGGGGATTCCTTGTTCTTGACGCAGGCGTTGGCGAGTTGAAAGATTCGGCGGTTCAAAATAACTGTTCGGTCTCCCATAATAAATAACTTTGCCTCGTTTTAGAGGCACTTTAAAAATTCTTTTGCACAAGTTTAAATTTTCCTGGGACACTACTACTACTGCTTTGGCTAAATCGTACTGATAGGAGACAGCCGCCAAATAGGGAATTTGATCGCCCCGATCGAAACTTTCATAATTGCGACCCATATAACCGAGAGTAACTATGTACGGTATATTCTGCTTAATAGCAACTTGTTTGGGTGCAAAATTGGCCATCGGCGAGCCGTCGCTAAATATAATTAAATCCGGTTGAGCCTGCGCGTAAATTTTTTCAGCATCGCCTAAATTGTAAGCACCTCGCAAAAACTCTTTTATTGTGTCAAAATCTAGCCAAATATGTTCTATACCTAACTTTTTTTGTTCGGCAATTAAAGGGTGAGAAGCTTTAGTTTGAACGCTAATAACTTGGTAGCCTTCGGCTACTAATTTACACATCAGGGAGTGGTTGAACTGAGCTAAGCCTCCCACTCCGTGGTCTTCTGCGTACAGTAGTATGCGGGCTTTTTGCGGTTGAAAAATGGAAATATCTGCCGATTGAAATTGAGGAGGATTGTTAGCAGCAACCACTACGATATCTTGCCATTCTTTTAAATTGGTTAAGGCATAAGTATCAAAGTCGGTACCGTATTCTTGTGAAACACCTTTAAAAGTTTCTAACCATTTAAATACTGTTTCCGTACCTGTAAAAGGAGTGTAATGAAGAGATTTCTCCAAACACTCGACCATCTCTGCCAAATATCCATCACGGTACATCCGCCACGCTAGCCATACTAAACACCTGTAACGTTCCTCACGTTTCAAGTCGCGGATGTACTGAGGTAAGTCTAGCCGCGCGAAAAATTGCTCCATCACAATTTCCATATTTTCCATTACTTTGGAGCCGCTTGACATGAGATTACTGTCGTGCTGGCGATAGCAGGTTAATATCTCTTTTAACCAAACTGACTTGCAGCCTTTTAAAGCTAAACGTAGGACAAAATCTAAATCTTCGGTTGGCGGCAAGCGATGATCGAAACCCCCCAAGCGTTCCCACCACTCTCGCCGCAGCATCATGGCGCTGGGACGCACTGATTTGTACAAAACAAAAGTTTCTAAATCTAATTTTGGTGATTCTTCCCAAGGCTTTACTCCATAGATGCCTTCGTCGTTTTTGCCAACGATAAGCCAACCTGTTTGCACCAAATCTAATGTGGGGTCAGCGTCAAAGCAAGCTACTTGTTTTTCTAGTTTTTCTGGTAAGAAGAAGTCGTCAGCATCTAGAAAAGCTAAAAATTCCCCTTTTGCTAATTTGCAAGCACGATTTCGAGCAATTGCTGCTCCTTGGTTATCTTGATAGATGTATTGAATTAAATCGAGGTAAGGTGCTAAAAATTGGCTGGTATTGTCTGTTGAACCGTCATCTACGACGATAATTTCCCAGTTTTCATAACTCTGACTGAGAACGCTCTCTACGGCTTTGAGAATGTAGCGCTCGCAGTTATAAGTCGGGATAATGACACTGACGCGCACTTTTTTGGGAGTGATGATACTAGCCATTAACTGTTTCCATTCTGGTATGATTCTGAGAGCGATACCATCAATTGGGCAGCCGTAGCTGTTAGAAATTCCGGTAAGGCGCTTTACCCAATCTATTATAGTTAGTGTCAGCGAGGACGGGGTATAATCTAAAGATTTTTGCAAATACTCAGTCATTTCTGCCGGATAGCCGCTGTAGTAAAGTTGCCACGCCATCCATGTCATAGCCTCATAAAAAGCAAGCTTTTCTAATTGGCGGATGTCCTCTGGTAAGTCTGCTCTACTGAAGAAATTTTGCTTTAATTTAATACAAAGGTTTGCCTGTTTTAGCGCTCTCTGGATGGACACATTTTGCCCGTGCTGGCGGTAGCATACTGTCACTTGAGGCAACCAAGCAGCTTCGCAGCCAGATAGTGCTAAACGCAAGATTAAGTCGGCATCATCTACTGAATCATACTGAGAATCAAAGCCACCGACTCGTTCCAGCCACTGACGCGAAAACATCATGGCGCTGGGAAGTAGGGGCATATAAACAATCCAGGTTTTTAAGTCTAGCTGAGGCAAGTATTCCCAGGGTGTTACATCGAAAATACTTTCGCCTTGCTCTTTAACCATTCGCCAGCCACTATTAACAATTCCTAGTGATGGCTGAGCGTCAAATAACGCAACTTGTCCAGCTAACTTATCGGACAAGAAAAAGTCATCTTGATCTAAAAAAGCAATTAATTCACCTCGGGATTCCTGAATTCCTCGGTTGCGGGCGGCAGCTACTCCTTGGTTTTCCTGATAAACATAGCGAATTTTGTCAACATAAGGCTGCAATGCTTGGCGGGTGTCGTCGGTTGAGCCGTCGTCTACGACGATAATTTCCCAGTTTTTATAGGTTTGGCTGATGACGCTTTCTACCGCTTGCGCGATGTAGCGATCGCCATTATATGCAGGTAGAATTACGCTGACTTGTGGTGTCGAATTTGCCATTGACATAAGTTTGCTCGGTGATAACGAATGGTTTGGGAACACAACACAGATTTAGACGCCAATACACAGATTTTTGATCGTTGTTGGGCCTCTAAAATACAATTTTACTGATCTTTGTGGCTATACTGCTGACAGCCACCTCAATTTAAAATGTCAATCTGGTGTTTTAGGGTAGAAAAAATACAGATTCAATGCCCTGTAAGCCCTCTACCAATTGTTGCCATTCTGGTGACTTAGTCAGAGAATATGTATCTAAATCATGCCCTTTCGAGGAGGAAAAATAGCCAAAAGATTCTATCCAATTTAACAGCGTTTCTGTACTCAAAAAAGGCGTACACTGCAACGATTCTTGAAGCCACTTCTGCATCCCGATGAGATCTTCTTGACAGTAAGCGTGCCACGCCTTCCACACTAAAAAGCTGTAGCGCACCCGGCTTTCTACCTTCGCCATCCACTCCTGCACCTGTTTTTGAGTAACAAATTGATCTTTTTCGCGATCGGAAAGTAAAGCTTTTTCTATCGCCTCAACAGACTCTGCGAGCATCCGCTCCTCTTTGAACATTTTCTCGGCCCGCTGCTTGCAAGCTTTGCCGATTTGGCGGCGCAATTCTGGATTCAGCGCCCAAGCTTCTACAGTTTCCGCCAATTCCCTCGCTGTTCCCTCCGGATCGGTATTCGGATCGGGCAACAACTTCCCAGTATCCCCGAGTCCTTCTGGAATGCCGCCCGCTGCCGAAGCAACTACAGGCAATCCTTTAGCCATCGCTTCCATGACTGAAAAAGAAGGTGCAGCATCGCCGAGAGATGTCAAAATGAAGATGTCGCTAGCATCCAGTAAATCTAAGATATCCCAACGCTGTCCGATCAATTTCACCCGATCGCTCACTCCTAACTCTCTAACAGCTTCCCTCAATTCTCTTTCTACATCGCAATGGCTTCCCTCACCATTCCCTGCCCATACAAAATACAGTTTAGACCACACGGGAGATTGTTTCAACTGCTTGATTGCTTCGATCTGATATCGATGCCCTTTAACGGGTGCCAATCGAGCAGATGTGAAACAGACAATCGCATCTTCCGGAATTTCTAACTCTTGCCGCAGGCGTTGGCGAGCCGAAGGATTCGGAGGTGCAAAATATTCAGGAGAGCGCCCCAAGTAAATCACTTGCCCCTTATCTTTGGGTAAATCAAAGTCATCCCACAATAAATTCAAATGTTCATAAGCGCCAACAATCACCGCTCTAGCTTGCAGGCACTGATACAGCACTCCCTCTCGATAAGGCACTACATCCCCGTAGGCAAAATTTGCGTGATCTGGCATGACTAACCCGATTACCATCATGTATGGTATTCCCATCTGAATAACTACCTGTTTAACTGCAAAATTGGAATAGGGCCAGCCATCGCTAAAAATAATTAGATCAGGTTTATTAGTAGAAAAAATCTCTTGTGCATCCTCAGTATTTCTTAACACCCGCGCTAAATCTCTATGGCTGCTAAAATCCAGCCACAAGTGCTCTATACCTAACTCTCGTTCTCGCTCAACCAAGGGGCTAGAATGTTTGGTTTGCACGCAAGTGACTTGATAGCCCAACAAGGCTAACTGACAGAGAATGGCATGGTTGTACTGCGCTAATCCTCCCACGCCCGGATCGTCGGCGTTGTAGAGTAGAATGTGCGTTTCCCTACGGGATAGCTTCGCTTCACCCGCTTTTGAAGGTGTGGGAATAGAACTTTGTTGAGATTGGGGTGGATTAGTCATCACCATCAAAATTATCTCTTGCCATTCCGCTAACTTACTCAGCGAATAAGCGTCAAAATTTTCACCGTATTCTTCAGAAGCCCTCTGAAAAGTTTCCAGCCAATTCAAGACTGTTTTTGTGGGCGAAAAAGGCGTATAGTGCAATGATTTTTCCAAACACTCGGCCATCTCTGCTAGATGACCGTCGCGGTACATCCGCCATGCCAGCCACTTTAAGCATAGATAGCGTTCCTGGTTTTTTAACTGGCGGATTGACTCAGGCAAATCAGGTCGCTCGAAGAATTCTTTCATCAAAATTTCTGTATTCTTCATTAGCGGCCAACCGCTTGACATGATATTAGAATTGTGCTGGCGATAACAGGTAAGGATCTCTTCTAACCAAACTGCTTTGTACCCCTTTAAAGTCAAACGCAAGGCAAAATCTAAATCTTCGGCTAGCCGAAATTGAGAATCGAAACCACCCAAATCTTCCCAGCACTTTCGGCGCAGCATCATCGCACTCGGTCGCACGCATTTATATAAAATAAAGCTTTCTAAATCTAATTTAGACGCTTGCTGCCAAGGCTTGACATCAGAAATCTCTTGCCCGGTTTCATCGACTAGCAGCCAACCTGTTTGCACCATGTCTAATGCGGGATCAGCGTCAAAGCAAGCTAGTTGTTTCTCTAGCTTGGATCGTAGGAAATAGTCATCGGCATCTAGAAACGCTAAAAACTTGCCTCTGGCTAGCTGACAAGCCTGATTTCGGGCAACTCCTACTCCTTGGTTTTTCTGATAAATGTAGCGAATTCTGTCAATATAAGGCTGCAATACTTGCTGCGTGCGATCTGTCGAACCATCGTCTACAACTATAATCTCCAAATTAGTAAAAGTTTGACCTAGGGCGCTCTCCACCGCTTGTACGATGTAGCGATCGCCATTATATACAGGTATAATTACGCTGATTAGCGGTGTTGGATTGACTGTTGACATTATTTAGCTCGCTGTTAACCTATTACTGTCTAGTTTATATTAATTTCGCGGACATTCAGCACTATTCTCAGTTCGCTAGCTCTACTTACAGAAACTTGAATTTTGACCAATTGTAGCATATGATCTTACATGGAATGATTACTCAAAAGGAAAAGAAAAAATGAATTCAGAAACAGCGCAGGTGAATTTTCAGCAACAGGCAGAAATTTATTTGGCTACAGGGAACTTTGAGCGGGCGATCGCACTTTGCCAACAAGTTTTGGCATCTGAACCCAATTCAGCAGAGACTTGCAAGACCTTGGGAAAGGCGCTGCAAGCTCAGGGTAAACTAGAAGACGCAAGGTATTGGTATAAAGTTGCGATCGCCCTGCAACCCGATTTTGCCGAAGCTTTTGCTAACCTCGGCACTCTCTGCGCTACTTTGGAACAGTGGCAAGAGGCGATCGCCTGTTACCAAAAAGCCATCTCCATCCAACCGGACTTTGCAGGATTTTACCGAAATTTGAGCCGGATATTTACCCAAGTCGGTCAAGCTGACCAAGCGACAGACTGTTGGTATCAAGCACTCATCTTGGAGCCAATAGAAATAGCGGAAGACTATCTAGATTTGGGTAATACATTGCTTGCCAAAAATAAGCCAGAAAAAGCGCTAGTTTGTTACCACCGCACCATTTTTTTAAACCCGAGTTGTTGCGAAGCTTATTGCCAAATAGCAGAAGCTGCTAGCGACTTGAAACAGTGGGACGAAGCTATTGTTAACTACCGCAAAGCTATTCAACTCCAGCCGGATATTTCGGAGTTTCATTACAAATTAGGCAATGTTTTGCAAGCTAAGGATCTCTGGCGCGAAGCGGAGGCTGCGTACCGAAAAAGTATTGATTTAAATCCCAATTCTTTTTTGTCATACTACAACTTAGGCAGCGTGCTGCTCAATTTAGAAAAATGGCAAGAAGCGGCGATTGCCTACCGCACGGCTGTTGAAATTAACCCGGATTATTCTTGGTCTTACTACAGCATCGGTGCAGCTTGCGAGCGATTAGAACTATGGTCTGAATCCGCAGCAGCTTACCAGCGCGCTACTGAAGTAGACCAAAATTTTTTCGCAGCTTTTCACAAGTTAGGAGATGCTCTTTTTAAACTAGAAAAATGGTCAGAAGCTGAGGCTGCCTACGAACGAGCAATCGCACTTAATTCAGATTTATTTTGGTCTCATTATAACTTAGCTTTGACTTTAGTTAAACTTCAGAAATTTTCCCCAGCAACATTCGCTTATCGGCGGGCGATCGCACTCAATCCAGAATTCTCTTGGACTTACCACAATTTAGGAGAAGCGCTGTTAAAAACTCAACAGTGGAAAGCCGCAGCTACCGCTTATCAACGTGCTATTGAACTTAATCCCAGTATTTCTTGGTCTTATTACAATTTAGGCGATGCTTTGAGTGAAAGTCACGAATGGAATGATGCGGTTTCCGCCTACCTTTGTGCGCTTAAAATCGAGCCGTCTCTACCGGGAATTTACATGAAGTTAGGTAAGGCTCTCATTAAAAGAACTCCGGTTGATTCAGATGTAGCAACTAGCTACTATCACCACCAAATGCAGCCGCAGCACGCTCCTGAATTTTACTGCGAAATCGCCCAAAACTTTGCTGAGAGCGATCGGCGTGACGAAGCCATAATGTTGTACTTGATGGCATTAGAAATTAGACCAAAAGATCCAGAAATATCCCAAAAATTAGAGGAGATTTTAGAAAAACAGCGTCCAACAGGGGAATCTACTTTATTATTAGAGTTAGAAGCTAAGGATATTCGCGATCGTTACATTGCCCGAGTCGTCAAAGGCAAGACTTTTGCAGAAGTCGGCGGCTTGTGGGGAACTGTCAGTGAAAAAGTATCTGTAGCTAGTAAATACGGTGCAGTATCTCTGACAATGATTGATGCCATGCCAGCATACCTCCACTGGTGGCAAGATTTTCACGATCGGATGACAAGTTTAAATATTGCTAATTATCACTGTATCAATCGAGATATAACTCAGATTCAGCTTGCCGACATTGGCGAGCCTTACGATGTAGTTCACTGTGCAGGAGTTTTGTACCATCACCCGCATCCGTTGCAGATTTTAGTTGCCTTGCGTCAGATAACTCGCGAGCATTTAGTTTTCACTTCAGCTATTACTCAAGAAGTGATAGAAAATGAGTTGGGACGCTATGAAATTCCAGCTTCGGCAGTAATGTTTATTCCAGCTTTGGACGACGCAGAACGAGCTATTTTAACAGCATACTGGCAGCAATACCTCAACAACAACCCACTTATAGGGATAACTGAAAAAGCAGTTTTTGACATGAACGACTTTGCGCCGTGGTGGTGGCTACCTACAGCTACTGCTTTAGAAGCTATGTGCAAAGTCGCGGGATTTAAGGTTTTAGACAAAGGATTGGCTTGGGACAATAATGTTCTGACTCTGCTACTGGGGATTTGAGGGTTTGTAAACGAACAATAACAGGACTTGCTTGTGCACAAACGGCTAAACACCCGGTTTATGAGATGATTTCTCGTTTTTTTCCTATATTCCTACTAAAAACCGGGTGTTTTCCGTAAGTCTTAAATAAAATAGCTGCAAACATCTTTTGTGAAGAAAACAGGAACAGGGAAATAATCAATGAACAATCACCAACCAGGCACGCCGTTAGGAAACATTTTAGTAGTAGACGATACAGCCGAAAACCTGCGTCTGTTGTCTACGATGTTGACTCAGAGGGGGTACACCCCCCGCTGCGTGATTAACGGAAAAATGGCTCTGAGAGCCTGCAATTCTAATCCACCCGATTTGATTTTGCTCGACATAATGATGCCGGAAATGAACGGTTACGAAGTTTGTCAGCACTTGAAATTAGAGCCTAAAACTCGCGAAATTCCGGTAATTTTTATCAGTGCTAAAGATGAAATTTTCGACAAAGTAAACGCATTTGCTGTGGGAGCAGTGGACTATATCAGCAAGCCATTTCAGTTTGAAGAAGTGCTCGCCCGCATCGAAAGTCACCTCAGCCTGCGGAATTTACAAAAGCAGCTAAAAGAACAAAATATGCTGCTGCAAGAAGAAATCACGAGCCGCTTAGCAGTAGAAAAAACTCTTCAAGAAAAAAATCAAATTCTGCAACAAGAAATCAGCGCCCGTCGCGCCGTTGAAAAAGCTCTGCAAGAGCAAAATTTGGTACTCCAACAAGAGATATCAAACCGCCAGCGCGCCGAATCTGCTCTATTAAAATCTAACCAAGAATTGGCGCGTTCAAATGCGGAACTAGAACAATTTGCTTATGTGGCTTCTCACGACTTGCAAGCGCCTTTGGCAACCATTGCCAGTTACGCTCAACTTTTAGAAAAACGCTACAAAGACCAACTCGACACCCAAGGTAGTAAGTTTATCGGCAATATCGTTCAGGGCTGCACGAGAATGCAAACTTTAATTGACGATTTACTGGAATATTCGCGCGTTGGCCGGAGTCGGAAACCTTTTGAACTGACAGATTGCAATCACGCAGTCGAGCAAGCACTCGCGAACCTGCAAGGGGCGATCCGCGAGACTAAAGCCGTTGTCACCTACAGCGAATTACCCGCGGTAATGGGGGATATTTCTCAACTCATACAGCTCTTTCAAAATTTAGTCAGCAATGCGATTAAATATCGCCACGATGCACCGCCTGTCGTTCATATTACCGCTTGCAGACAGGAGGAAAACTGGTTAATTTCTGTCTCAGATAATGGAATTGGGATTGCTCCCCAGCATCAAAAACGTATCTTTCAAATTTTCCAGCGCTTGCATACTCAAAGAGAATATTCGGGGACAGGTATTGGTTTAGCAATTTGTCAAAAGATTGTGGAACTTCACGGGGGATGTATCTGGGTGGAATCGGAACCGGAGCAAGGTTCTACGTTTCACTTTACTATCGCTTAATTGAGACATTTTTTCGTCAACAGGTAGAAGTTATAAGGTAGAAAAAGTCAATTAGTTTCTATATTGTAAGTCAAAAACTATAAATTACAATTGACAATTTAACACCATTTTAAATAATAAAAAATAAGTAAATAATTGGCATTTTTTTTGACTATCGCTGTTGGAATTTTGACTACAGTTGCATTCTTTTTTAACTGGTCTAAATCGCAAGTTAGAAAAAAAATAGTTTGCGTTGACAGTCTAGTTACTGCGTGATATAATTTTAATTATTAAACACATTTTTTGTAGCGCTTGCTCACCCCGCAATCTTACGGTCAATCTTACGGTCGATGTATGTGTACGTGCAATTGAATGACTGCCCTGAAAATAAAAGGTCAAATTCAAGTTAGTTTAACATTTTCTTGATTAATAAATATTATGAAAGCAGTTTTTAACTTAGCTTTGCCTCCTATCTGCTTTAAAGTTCTGTTAGTAGAAGACAACCCTCAGGAAGCTGAGCTGATTGAAGATTTGCTTTCAGAAATTGGCGGCGCGCAGCGTATAGTGCTGACGAAAGTAGAGCGCCTCAGCGAAGCGCAGCAGCGATTGAATCAAGAAACTTTTGACATAATTTTATTAGACCTTTCACTGCCAGATAGTCTGGGAATCGAGACGGTGGCTCGGGTACAAGAATACGGGGTAAATGTGCCGATCGTAGTTCTGACGGCCCAAAACGACGAAGAACTTGCCCTGCGGTTGATTTCGGTCGGCGTCCAGGATTATTTGGTAAAAAGAAAAATCGACAGCGAACTGTTAATTCGATCGCTCCGTTACGCCATAGAACGCCAGAACAGTCAAGATGCTTTGCGAAAAAGTGAAGAAAAATATCGCTCGGTGGTGGAAAATTCCCTGATCGGCATTGCAATCATCGCTCCAATTATTGACAGCGAAATTCCTCTCAATTGCCACTGGATAGAAGTTAACGATGCCCTGTGCTATTTGCTGGGCTATGAGCGCTACGAACTCGTGCAAAAGAATTGGCTAGAGTTGACTCATCCAGAGGATTGGGAGGCTAATTGTGAAAATTTTTCTCAGATGTTAGCAGGTAGGCTCGACGGTTACATCTTAGACAAAAGGTGGCTCAGAAAAAACGGCGAAATAGTTCACACGCGAGTTTCCCGGCGCTGCATCCGCCGCCTGGACGGGTCTATTGACCGGATAATCGAAGTAGTGTTGGACGTGAGCGATCGCTACCGCTACGAAGCGAAACTGAAAGCGTCAGAAGAATTTTTAAACCACACCATAAATGCTACGCCAGACCCAATTTTTGTCAAAGACGAGCAACACCGCTGGATCATATTAAATGATGCTTTTTGTCAGTTGGTCGGCAAATCGCGACAAGAACTGATGGGCCAATCAGATTATGACTTTTTCCCCCAATCAGAAGCTGCTGTTTTTTGGACAAAAGATGAAGAAGTATTGACAACGGGTGTCTGCTTGGAAACCGAAGAAAAATTCACCGACTCTGCCGGGAGAGAACATATAATTTCTACCAAAAAAAGCGTCTTCCAAATAGCAGACGGCAGTAAAGTAATAGTGGGTATAATTAGAGATTTTACAGAATACAGACAGCAACAAAAAGCCCTGGAACAAAGCGAAGCTCGCTTTCAAAAATTGGTAGCTAACCTACCGGGAATAATTTATCAATTACGAAGGTCAGCAACTGGAAAAATGTCTTTCCCCTACATCTCTTCAGGCAGCCGCCAACTCTACGAATTAGAGGCAGAAGCAATAGAGCAAAATGCGGAACTCATTTCCAATGGAATTCACCCCGACGATCTCTTAGATTTAAAAGCATCGATAGCAATTTCAGCCACTACGCTGGAACCTTGGCAGCAGCAGTGGCGGCAGACTTTACCATCTGGAAAAGTTAAGTGGCTGCAAGGAGCTGCGAGACCAGAAAGGCTCACTAATGAGAGCCAATGTGGCAGCGAAGGCGATATTCTCTGGGACGGTTTAGTGATGGATATTACTGAATTAAAGCAGGCACAAACAGAGCGCGATCGTTTTTTTACCATCTCCTTAGACTTGCTTTGCATTGTAGGTTTTGACGGTCATTTTAAACGTTTAAACCCAGCTTGGTCAACAGCTTTAGGCTACAGTATTAGTGAATTGTTGGCCAAGCCAATGATCGAATTTGTTCATCCAGACGATCGAAAAGCCACCGCAGCCGAAGGGGCAAAACTAATAGCGGGTACGTCCAGTATCTCCTTTGAAAACCGCTACATCTGCAAAGACGGTTCTTACAAATGCTTCCTGTGGACGGCATCGCCATTTACCGAAGAAGGTTTAATCTACTCAGTCGGTCACGACATTACCTCTCGTAAACAAGTAGAGTCCCAACTCCAGCGACAAGCAGTAGCAATGGCCGCTGCTTATGACGGCATCGCCATTTTTAATAATAATAAAGAATGTATTTATTCAAACGAAGCTTATCTCAAAATGTACGGTTTGTCAAGCCCTAGCGAACTGTATGGGAAAAAATGGAAGATGCTCTACAGCAAAGCAGAAAATCTATTTTTTGAACTACAAATAATGCCGGTTCTCCTGCAAAAAGGGTACTGCAATATAGAAGCGAGCGGTCAGCGCCCGGACGGTACTAAGTTCCCTCAAGAATTGTCGCTGACAATGCTTGTAGGTGGCGAAATCATTTCTATAGTCCGCGATATAACTAATAGAAAACAGGTAGAATCAGCCCTGCGGTCGAGCCAGCGTCGCTACCAAACTTTAGCAGAAGCATCGCCAGTTTGTATATTCCATACCGACACCTTGGGAAATTGCCTTTATGTGAATCAACGCTGGAGCGAAATTACGGGATTAAACGCAGAATTAGCAGCAGAAATTGGCTGGATGAATGCCATACATCCCGATGATGTCGAGCGGGTAAAAAATGAATGGCATCGAGCAATTATTGATAAAACTCCTTTTAAATCAGAATACCGCTTTCAGCGTCCCGACGGTCGGGTAATTTGGGTGATAGGTCAGGCAATTGCAGAAATCGGAGACAAGCAGGAGATTAAAGGCTATATCGGCACTATTACTGATATTAGCGATCGCAAACAAGCAGAATTAGATTTGCTGCGAGTTACTCAAGCGGTGGAAAGCACCAGCGATGCGATCGGCATTGCTGACTTGACAGGGCGATCGATCTACCACAATCAAGCCTTTGTTCAACAGTACGGCTACACAGCAGAAGAACTAAACACAGCAGGCGGATTAACAGCAATTTACCCCCAAAGTAATGTGCTGCTAGAAATGTTAAAAACGCTCCGTAAAGGCAAATCTTGGCAAGGCGAACTCAAAATCAACACTAAAAACAACAAACTGGTAACAACTTTATTTCGCGCCGACGGCATTAAAGATGAAACTGGTCATTTAATCGGGTTAGTGGGAGTAATTACCGACATCACCGAACGCAAACAAGCGGAGATGGCCCTGCAGCAGCAATTAAGGCGAGAACGGCTGGTAGTTGCCATGCTCGATCGCATTCGCTCCTCCCTAAAGTTAGAAGAAGTCCTGACAACTGCTGTCGAAGAAGTGCGACAATTTTTGCAAACAGACCGCACAGTTATTTACCGCTTTAATCCCGACTGGAGCGGTTTTGTAGTTGTCGAATCCGTAGCAAAAGATATAATTTCGTTGAAAAACTTTGACAACTTGGATACGTGTTTTAGAGATAAATTTGTTGATATTTACCAGCAAGGTAATATTCGTGCTATAGCAGATATTTACGCGGAAAAGAGGAGCGAATGTCACCTTAAATTCCTCGAACAATTTGAAGTTAAAGCTAACTTAATAGTGCCTATTTTACAAGCACGAGAAAGCATTTCCCAAGTCCAACCGACGGTAGAAAACCACCTCTGGGGACTCCTGATCGCCCACGATTGCAGCGGCCCCCGTTCCTGGGATTCATCAGAAATAGAATCCCTCCGGCAATTGTGCGTGCAATTGGCGATCGCGATCCAGCAATCCACGCTATTTCAACAAGCACAAACCGAAATTGCCGAGCGCAAACTTGCAGAATCTGCCCTCCAACAAGCTGCATTAGCCGCAGAAAGCGCCAACCGCGCCAAAAGCGAATTTCTTGCCAACATGAGCCACGAACTACGCACGCCTTTAAACGGCGTTTTAGGTTACGCTCAAATCCTCAAAACCGACAAAGACTTAAGCTCAGAGCACCAAGAAAGTCTCAGCAATATTCAACAGTGCGGTCAACACCTGCTGATGTTAATCGACGATGTTTTAGATCTTTCCAAAATTGAAGCTAGAAAAATGGAACTCTACCCGGAAGAGTTAAATTTTCTAAATTTCACGAAAAACATTGCCGATCTCTTTCAGATGCGGGCCTCTCAAAAAGAAATTTTATTCAATTACGAACAAGTCTCTCCCCTGCCTAGCTGCGTTCGTGTCGATCCAAAAAGATTGCGCCAAATTCTCATAAACTTACTCAGCAATGCCGTTAAATTTACTAACAGCGGCGGTGTGACTTTCAAAGTCGGCTATGTCGGCACAGGGGCCTGGAGTCGAGGGCAAGGAGAAAATTATGAGTTCTCGACTTTGAGTTCGGAACTGAAAGAAAATTATATGCGTTTCGCCCACAATGCGATCGCAGCCAAACACGCTTTAAAAATCCGCTTTCAAGTCGAGGATACCGGCACAGGAATAGAGCGAAGCAAGTTAGAAGAAATATTTTTGCCCTTCCACCAAGTAGGAGGCAATACGTTTGTTGAAGGTACAGGTCTCGGACTCTCGATTAGCCAGAAATTAGCGAAACTAATGGGTACCGAAATTCGCGTCCACAGCACTTTGGGAAAAGGCAGCACTTTTTGGGTAGATTTAGAAGTGCCAGCAGCTAAACGGTACTTGGAGGTGTCTCCTTTGCAGGAAAAACGCTGGGTTGTCGGTTTTATCGGCAACAAGCGGAAAGTGCTAATCGTGGATGACAATCAACTGGATCGCGATTTGTTGTGCAGGCTGCTGCGGCGTTTGGGATTTGAGGTTGCAGATGCCCAAAACGGACAAGAATGCCTATGCAAAACAGTTGAATTTCAACCTGATGTGATTTTAATGGACTTGCGGATGCCTGTAATGGATGGCTTAGAAACTGCAAGAAAACTGCGGCAGTTGCCGTCCGTAAAAGATGTCGTGTTAATCGCTATGTCAGCTAGCGTTTTCGAGGCTACGCAGCAAGATAGCATCCTCGCAGGGTACGATGATTTTATTCCCAAACCGATCGAAGCAAATCACTTTTTGGAACAGTTGCGCGTGCATTTGGGACTAGAATGGATTTATGGGGAATCTTCGGAAAACAAAAAGCGCACAACTCCCAGTTTGTCATCCGCCTCTGATTTTCCTGCTTATTCTTCTCTGTTACCTGCAGCTTCTGAGTCAGTAGCAAAACTTTTGAAACTCGCAGCTATGGGCGACATTGAAGAAATTTTTGAGGAGAGTGCTAAGCTGGAGAGTTTAGAACCTAATTTAGTGCCGTTTGTCTCGAAGCTGCGCCAACTTGCTAAGGGATTTCAGCTCAAACAAATTCGGAATACTTTAAAGCAATATATCGAGGGAAAATAGTATGACTCTCATGGTTGAGAGCTTGGCTGCATACAGATAATTTAGATGTGCAGCAACTTAGCGCCGCGTTATTTAGCCGGATATCTGGCAATTGTCGATCGCGCAATTGTCAGTGCATGCAATCGTAACTCCCAACATTAAACAAGTTGTTTTCCCGGTTCAGAAGTTGCCCTCGCAGAGTCGGATCAACTGCTGTTAAATGCCAGATCTTTTTGGGTACAGCAGAGATTTTGATAGGCGCCGGATAGGGTTCGCTCTTACCGTGTTTTGTACTATTTCAAACAACAATTTTCTGGTAAACTAAAGTGGAAAGTTGCTTTCCATCCCTAGACTGAAGTCCCAGGGTTTGCAGGCTATTTTTTGACAATAGAGTTTTTGAGAGAGTTGGGATTGAAATTACTTTGCCTCAGTAACGGCCACGGAGAAGACGCGATCGCCCTTCGCATCTTGCAGGAACTACAACAGCACCCGCACCCCCCAGAATTAGCCGTGTTTCCGCTAGTGGGTGAAGGGCAAGCTTTCGCTCAACTAGAAAACGCCCGCATCATCGGCCCGGTGCAGCGGATGCCTTCGGGGGGCTTTATTTACATGGACGGGAGGGAATTTTTGCGCGATGTCAAAGGCGGCCTGCTTCAGTTGACCATCGCTCAGTTTAAAGCCATCCGCGCTTGGGTGCGGACCCAACAACAGTCGGGGAATCAAGACGGCGTTATTTTAGCCTGTGGGGATATTGTACCGCTGCTGTTTGCTTGGCTCGGCGGCGCGCCCTACGCCTTTGTCGGTACTGCCAAGTCAGAGTATTATTTGCGCGACGAGAACGGGCCTCTGGCTCGCAAATCCCGAGTCTTTGGTTGGTGGGGTTGCCCGGGATCGGTTTATTTGCCTTGGGAGCGCTGGTTGATGACTCGATCGCGCTGTCGAGCCGTTTTTGCCAGGGACGCGCTAACCGCCGAGACTTTACAAAAGCTGGGAATTCCCGCTTACAATCTCGGAAACCCGATGATGGACGGACTGCAACCGGAAAATCCAGCCGGTTTTTACGGCCCTGACGCAGAGTTGCGGGAAAGGTCGCGATCGCTCGTCATCACCTTACTGCCCGGTTCTAGAGCGCCGGAAGCCTATGCTAATTGGCTGCTAATAATAGAGGCTGTAGCCGGAATTTTATCGCTGTTTGCCGATCGCAAATTGTTATTTTTTGGAGCCATTTCTCCAGAGTTAAATTTAGAAGCTTTGCGACCTAGTTTAGAATTTTTCGGCTGGCGACAAGAAGGCGAAACTCGAACGCAGCGGCGAGAAGGAAGTATTTTGCGACCTCCTGTTTCAAGCGCTCAAGAAATTCAAAAAGAATCTCCTAATTTGCTATTGCCCTTGACCTTTGTGCAGAGAAACGCCACGATGATTTTAACTCAGCAAAGTTTTAACGATTGTTTGTACGAAGCAGATTTAGCAATAGCAATGGCCGGAACGGCTACAGAACAATTTGTAGGTTTAGGAAAACCCGCGATCGCCATTCCCGGAAACGGCCCGCAATTTACTCCAGCTTTTGCAGAAGCTCAAAGTCGCCTGTTAGGCCCGTCATTAATTTTAGTCAAACATCCCGCCGAAGTTGCCGGCGCCGTGCAGTCTTTGCTCCGCGACCCCGACAGGTTGCAGCTAATCGCTGAAAATGGCTTGCGCCGCCTGGGAGAACCCGGTGCAGCAGCCAGAATTGCCGAGTGTTTAATGCAGCGCTTCGGCGGTGAATCCAGCAATTCTCAATTGCCTGCAATTCACTAGGAACAAAACAATTTTGTGTTCCGGGCCAGTATCTTTAATACTACTTTCTTTTAAAAAAATCTTGTTCGCTAACTACTAATTTCCGTAGGGTGCGCCTAGGCGCACCTTACTAATACTGCATTCGCAGAAAATTTCAATTCGCCGTTTTTTCTGAAGATTGAACCCAGAAATCAGCCTGAGGAATTTTAAAATCCGACTTAACCAAAACTCCCGGTTCTCGCTGCACGGGCAGCACATCTAAAGTATCCGTTTGCGCGCAATATTTTAAATCTTCAATAACCCCTAAACCGAGGAGGCGCTGGCCGTGACTGGCTCTTTCCAACAATTCATGCAACCGATCTTGCCAGTGCAGGTAAAGAGCAATAGCCCCAAATACTTCATCGTTACCAGCAAAATCGCTCGCAGGAATACCGCTTTCTGCTAGCAGACTTTGGGCGATCGCACCAGCACAAACCGTATCTTCCAACGAATAACTCCCTTCCCAACCAGAACCCACAATCCAAATAGTTTCCGGCTGTTTATTTAACAAAAACTGCACCACAGATTTGCGGTTAATCAAAGCCGCCGTTAACACAGTTGCAGCAGCTTGCACTCGCTCCAGAGCCCGAGTACCGTTAGTTGTGCTGATAAAAATTCGCTTCCCTGTCACCTTTTCTGGCGTGCAGTCGAAGGGGGAATTCCCCATGTCAAATCCCTCAACTTTGCCGCCGCCGCGCTCTCCGGCGCGAATCCGCTTATCTGCAGGCCATTTTTCGCTCTCGGCCATTAGCTTATCTAAGTTGCTGAAAACTTGGACAGCTTCCGCCCCATTATTCAGGGCCGTTGCCATTGTCGTAGTCGCCCGCAGCACATCAACTGCGATCGCGCAAGCCGGCATTTTGTCGGCTGGCGTAAGTTCCGGGGTATGGTAAATAAAAAGCTTCACTTTTGGGCAACCTGCGATAAATCCTCATCATTAATAATAATGGAAAGTGGATGATAGAAAATAGAGTCGAGTCCTCAAAAGCAGAAAATATGTCAAAACAGCTAAATTCAAACCCCGCCCACGCCGCCATTACCGCACCAATTGGACTCCTCGCAGGTTTCACCTATCCTTTGCGAGCTTTCACGCTAATTTTGCAAACTCCCAAGCTGTGGACATATGTATTAGTTCCAGTGGTGCTAAATTTTATAATTGGTATTGGTCTTTATTTAAGCTTGCTATTTCCCAGTTTGGCAGGGATAGACGTTTTAGTTGCCGATTTGTCCGTCCGATTTAATGCTCTAATTGCGAGTTTTCCAGCTTGGCTGAGCTTTCTTGGCGTGTTAACAGTCGCTTTCGGCTGGCTGCTGCGCGTACTCCTAGTGTCAGGACTTTTGCTGATAATTGGATTTTTGTTAGTGCAGTTTGGCGTAATTTTAGGTTCGCCCTGGTACGGCAAACTTTCCGAACAATTGGAACTGCTGCGGAACGGTCAATTGCCCGCAGAAGCACCAATGAATTTGGCGAGTAGTTTTGGGGATATTCAAAGGGCGATCGCCTTTGAACTGCGAAAACTACAAATTTTGTTGAGCGTCGGCATACCGCTGCTGCTGCTGCATTTTGTGCCGGGTGTCGGCTCTATTCTTAGCAGTTTGGGTGGCGTAGCTTTGGGCGCGACTATTGTCTGTTTGGACTTTTTAGATGCACCTTTAGAGAGGCGGAGGCGACCTTTTCAGGAGAAATTGAAGATAATTTGGGCGAGTTTGCCGGCCAGCGGGAGTTTTGGTGTGGTTTGTTTGGGTTTGGTGAGCATTCCCCTGTTGAATCTGTTGGCGATTCCGCTGTGCGTGACGGCGGGAACTTTGTTTTTTTGCGATCGCATTTGGCCGGCCCGCTTTGCCCCAGAAGAAACAAAGAGCGATCGAGAAACTAACATTACAAATTAAAAACTAGGAAGATGCTTCTTCCTTCGGCTGACTCTGGGAGTTAAGACCCAAAAACGGGCTTAACAACAGCCAGCTAATGAAGAAAAAGGATGCTGTAAATAGCTGGACAATATCGATCGCTGACAAATATCCGTCAGATAATAGTGCAATAGTTCTATCTGTCAGCCCGAATATCCAAGAGAGAATCCCAAACAGCCAAATGCCTTTTTGGAGCATGGGCAAAAATGCTGAAACTTCGGAGTTTTGCGACTTGTTCATTGATTTAGCCCTTGTTTGCGAAAAGTCTGATTAACCGGGGCACCCCAAGGGCTTAAGGATTTTTGGTGTCTCCTCGGATTCCCTTTGTTATCTATATGTTAAGAAATATTTCCCGATATGACAACGCGCCCTGAGAGGGATTTCCGCATCTATCTCAAGAGGTAGTCGCAGCGCCAACAAAGAGTGATATTTGCTACACTTTGGTAGGATGCGCGATCGCGATCGGGTTCTGGGCCACTCTTGCCATGAGTCCCAGGCGCTTGATATAGTGGGTCACAGGCTACGTAAAAGAGCGAAATCACAAATTATGTTATTTAACAGTATTGAATTTTTAGTATTTTTTGCGATTGTTTTCGCCATATATTATTTCCCTCCGTTGCAAAAAGTGCAGGTTCCCATCCTGATAATTGCCAGCTTTATTTTTTACAGTTGGAGCGCCCCCGCACTGTTGCTGCTCCTGCTACTGTCAATTATTATCAACGCTACAGTCAGCTTTCAAGTTGCCAGAATTTCTGACAAAAAACAGCGATTTTTTTGGGCTTTATCGGGAGTAGTTCTCAATGTATTAATTTTGAGCTTGTTTAAATACGCCGGTTTGCTAACTAACTTTGTTGCGGATGTTTTTAATATTGCTCGAACCGAAGGCAGCCTGGCTTATTTATTCTTAAAATTGCCTTTGCCGATAGGCATTTCTTTTTACACCTTTGAAGGCATAAGTTTAATCGTAGACGTACTGACTCAAAAAGATAAAAGCGAAACAGAATCAAACGGTTACGTCTCGCCCAACTTCACCCAACACCTGCTAAACACCTCATTTTTTATTAGCTTTTTCCCCAATTTACTGTCAGGGCCGATTTTAAAATCCCAGACATTTTATCCCCAGATTGTTCCTAAATACTTTAAAGACATTCCTGGAAATTTCATTTTTCGCTCCCTCGTTGTCGGCTACTTCCTAAAAATGGTCATCGCCGACAACTTAAAAGACTATACCTTCTGGATCACCTTTCCCTACTACCAAGGATATGGACCTATTACCAACCTGACGCTGCTGTTCGGCTACTCAATACAAATCTTCGCCGATTTTGCCGGTTACTCCTTAATTGCGATCGGTTTTGCAGCCGCTTTGGGCTACAAAATTCCCGACAACTTCGACTTTCCCTACATCTCTCGTTCCCTCTCCGAATTCTGGAGAAGGTGGCACATTTCCCTCTCAACTTGGCTCAGAGATTATCTATACTTTCCCCTCGGCGGAAACCGCAAAGGAAAAATCCGAACTTATGTTAATTTAATGACAGTAATGACTTTAGGAGGATTATGGCATGGGGCTGCTTGGAGTTATGCAGTTTGGGGAATTTATCACGGATTTGGTTTAGCCGTAGAACGCTTTTTTGGGTTCGATAAATCAAAAAAAAAATCGCAAGAACCAAATCAAGCAGAAACCAAACCAATGTGGCAGCAATTATTATTTGACACCCTTAGCGTTTTAGGAATTTTCTCTTTTGTTTCCGTGGGATGGCTGCTTTTCAAACTGCCTCGATTTGAAGAAGCGGTTGACTTCGCAGCTACTTTAGTTCGCAACTCTAAAATCAGGCCCGCTTGGAATCAAATTATTCCGACGCTATTTTTTTCCCTACCAGTAGTAATTTATCACATTCCTCATTTTCCTACTTGGCAAAATCTGATGAAACAGGATTCAAATAAAAACGGTCAAAAAGTCTGGAACCTTTATCAAGATTTAGCTTTAGGAATTATGCTAGTAATGATATTCCTCAACAGCGGCAGCTCGAAACAATTTATTTATTTCCAATTCTAGAAGGTGTTATATGTTTGTCAAATTCCAGTTGCGATCTATTTTGCGCCCGGTACTAATTTTTCTGTTTCTAATGAGTTTTTATCAAGTGCTCGTCAGCGGCGGAGTTTTGCCAGCTTCCGAGGGACCTACCCAGAGGGAAAATAATATTGTCAGATCTCAAAGGTATGTATATCAGCAGGATTCAGATCTGAAAATGGTAATCGTCGGTAGTTCCCTAGCTGCCAGCCTTAATGAAAAACACATTGGAGAGGGCGTAAAGAACTTAGCTTTCGGGGCAAGATCCAGCAAAACAGGTTTAGAAATAGTTAAAAGAAGTAAAAGCAAGCCTCCGATCGTTTTGGTAGAAATTAATGATACTATTACCCGCAAAATAGATTCAGAGTTACTTGATTCTTTGTATCACCCTATTTTTTATTGGATGCGTCAGTATCTGCCGATCCTCAGAGAGGAATACCGTCCGATTAGCGTTTTTATTGATTATTTAAAAAGTCGCTCGAAGCAGAATCAAAAACCAATGAGTCGAGAGGCACTAGATAGCATAGAAGGTCGAAATGTTACTCCAGAATTATCGAAAAAAGCTATCCAAACGACAGTTGATATTCAAAGCATACCTTTGTCTGAAAAAGATGCAGAAAATATGAAACAAGAAGCTGATTTGATGAGAAATCAAATCGCAGAAATCAAAAAAAATACCGGGGCAAAAGTAGTTTTATTTGACATGCCGCGTGAGTCGCGAGTTAATACTACAATCAGGATAAAACAAGTACAAGAATTGGCGAAAAAGCTGTTTCCGCCCGATAGTTTTGAGTGGCTGCCGCCCCCGAAAGAGCGAGAGTGGCGCACCAATGATGGCATCCACTTGATCCGCAGCGACGCTAAAGATTTTGCCGAGTTTTTGAGGGATAATACCATTTTAGATTTGAGATTAAAGAATTGAAGAATTGGGAATGACTTATTCCATATGGGTTTGGAGCACGGGCCTACAGTTGCATTCTTTTTTTGGATAGGTATAAATTCCTGGGCACGGGTAGCGGCGGGCTTTCTTGGCAGGGCGCCTACAAAAGAAAGGTTGTAATTTTAATTGAAGTATGCTCTACTACAAGTAGAGCAAGTCTGGTTAAAGAACGATCGTGAGGTTTGTAGTGAAAACCCAGAGTCCTCAAAGCCCTAAAAGCCACAGGACAAACAATTCGATTATCAGTGTTAACCCGGCTTGATAGGAGTTCAGCGTCAATAACCTCGAACAATGGCACGCTTAAATCAGATTATTGCGATCGAAAAAGGCATCAAAAGCCGCTCGGTTCAAGAACTGGCAGAAGCTCAAAAAGCTCTCCAGAAGCCTGCTGTGCTTTCTGGAATCTCCCGCACTTACCGTCCCAAAGACCAAGAAGGCGAACAACTGCCGCCAGAGTCCAAAAAAGTTGAAGTCAAAGCAGAAGAGATTATCCGCAAAACGACTGAAGTTTTGACCAAACTCTTCGACGTAACCGCAACCAAAGATTGGACAAATTGTAGCGCCCGCGCGGACGTAACTGTAGACGGAAACGTGCTTTTGAGCGAAGTTCCCGTCAGCTATTTGCTATTCATTGAAAAGCAGTTAGCAGATTTGCAAGCATTTATCAAAAAACTTCCAGTCTTAGATGCTTCCGAGAGTTGGAACTTTGATGCTTCGGCAGACTGTTGGGCGACAGAACCGCTGCAAACTCTCAAGACTTTTAAAACTCCGCGCAATCACGTTAAAGCTGAAGCTACCGAACACCATCCGGCTCAAGTCGATGTTTATTACGAAGATATTACGATCGGCTATTGGCGGACTGTCAAGTTTTCGGGTGCTTTACCAGCGCGGCGGATCAATGAGTTGCTGCAAAGGGTGGAAATCTTGCAGCAAGCTGTTATGTTCGCCCGCGAAGAAGCTAACAATTCTGAAGTTGAGGAACAGAGAGTGGGAGAGCGAATTTTTCAGTTTATTTTTCGCTGATTGCTTGCTTTTTTGATAGTTATGGTTTAAGATCTAAACAGAGTACAATTTAAAACTCAAACTTCAACTTAAACCGTACAAATGTGATAGTGCAGGTTCGACTCCTGTCCCTCCTACCCAAAATAGGGTTCAAAATAGGGGGGTAGCCCAATTGGCAGAGGCAGCATTGCGTACAAATTCAACAGCAAGCTATTACTCTAAACTCAGCATTCACCGCCGATCGCTAAAACGAATGTCAGGAAAATCACATCATCGAGGTTGCTGGCTCATATCCAGCCCCCTCTACCAAACGCAGGGGGGTAGCTCAATCGGTAGAGCGCGATGCTATTAATCTTAAATCCTTGACTTAAATGTGATAGCGTGCCCAAATGGGCGGTAAATATAAACCCAGTAGTAAGGTCAGAACTGCTGGGTTTTATGCTAATAATTGATTCAATTCGTTAAATCCGTCAGTCCTGGACGTATCAAGACAGATGATTTATTGCATCAATCCTCACTGCGAACAACGCGAAAATCCTGCTGCTGCTCAAAATTGTCAGGCTTGCGGCACGGATTTGTTAATTGGCGATCGCTATCGTATCCTTAAACCAGTGCGATCGCCCAATCCTGCACGCCCCACAGACATCTTTGAAGTCGAAGATTTGGGAACCGGGGAAAACGAATGGGGAACTGTCAAAATTTTAAAAGTCTTGAAACACCCCCACAATCACGATTTAGTTCGCTTGTTCAAGCAAGAAGCGCGAGTTTTGATTTGGCTGGCCGGAAAGAGTTCAGTTCCCCAAGTCGAACCTGACGGTTATTTCCCAATTAAACTCCCCCATAACTTCCAGAAATTGTCTTGTTTGGTGATGGAAAAAATTACCGGAGAAAACTTGGCAGAATTCTTAACTAAAAAACAGTCCGTTTCTCAAAATCTCGCTCTAGATTGGCTGCAACAAATGCTTCATATTTTGCAGGAAATCCACAAATATCATGTAGTACATCGGGATATTAAGCCATCCAACCTGATGGTTGAAGCCAATGGGAAATTGAGATTAATTGACTTCGGCGCCGCCACAGAAGCAGATATAGAGACCGCACCCATAGGTTCTGCTGGATACGCCGCACCGGAACAAATTTTAGGTAAAGCAGGCGTGCGATCGGACTTTTTTGCCCTAGGGCGTACTTTTGTACATTTATTAACAGGCATACAGCCAAGTCACTTTCCCGTTAATGAAAAAACTGGTAAAATTAATTGGAGGAACCAGGCTGTAGATATTGACCCGTTACTCCTCGACTCGATCGACGAATTGATCGAACCGCTACCAGAAAATCGACCTGAAAATACCCAAGTTATTTTAGAAAAATTAAAAATTTATGAGGCAGACCCCCTGCAAAAGGGGGACACAACATCGCTTCAATAAATCTCTTCCAGCCGGCGAAAGTCCCGCTCAACTTCTGCCCACAAAGCCCGATTGTGAGGGTCAGTTTTCACAGCCTTTTTCAAATAAATTCTCGCCTTATCAACCTGCTTTTCTCCGATCAAATGCCGTCCCCAGCGCTGATAGGCGATCGCCTGCCACTGACGCACCTCCAAATCTTCGGGAACCCGCTGGGCCAAACCCTCAATCAAGGCGATCGCCCGCGGGAACCTCTGATATTTCAGCAACTGCTGCAGCTCAAAATAAGCATCTTGCTTTAACTTTTGTTCCACCGCCGACAGATCCGCATTAGATGGAACAGCAGCCTCTTTTCGAGTCACTTTAACTGCCTGCGGTTGAGCTTTCACCCCCCGATCCGGCGGTGTCCAAGTAGGCGGCACAGTTGAATGGGCAACTTTTGACTCCGCAACATGGTGGGGGGCAACATTCACCAGAAACTTATAAGCCTCAGTAATAGCAATAAACTTATTCTTAGCCTGTTCGTTTCCCGGATTCACATCCGGGTGATACTGTCTGGCTAACTGCCGATAAGAGGCCTTAACTTGCGATAAACTCGCGCCAGACCTCAGTCCTAACTGTCGGTAATAATCTGCAATATCCATTTAGCATGAATGAGCGTTGATAGTACCATTAAATATGGCAGAATCCTTAAATGTAAAGATTCTGCCAAAATTTACTGCGAACTAGGTTGTAGTGCGAGGGTTGCCCGCACTACTGAAGCGCAAAAATAACTTACGGACGATCTTCGATCACTCTGTCAATCAAGCCGTATTCCTTGGCTTCCTCAGCGGACATGAAATAGTCGCGATCCATGTCCTTCTCGATTTTCTCGATCGGCTTGCCAGTATTCTTAGCATAGATATTATTGAGTTCGTGGCGCAGCCGCAGAATCTCTTTCGCCTCAATCTGAATATCCGTTGCTTGTCCCCGCGTCCCCCCAGAAGGCTGGTGAATCATGATTCGCGAGTGAGGCAAAGCTAACCGTTTCCCCTTCGCACCGGCAGCTAACAGGAAAGAACCCATCGAAGCAGCCAAGCCCACACAAATCGTCACCACGTCCGATTTAATGTGCTGCATGGTATCAAAAATAGCCATGCCTGCCGACACCATCCCGCCTGGGGAATTGATGTACAAAATAATATCCTTACCTGAATCTTCCGAATCGAGATAGAGCATCACAGCGATGATTTGATTGGCAATTTCATCGTCAACGTCCCTGCCCAAGAAAATAATCCGTTCCCGGTAGAGGCGATCGTAGATATTAATCCACTGAGTATCATAACCACCCGGCATTTTGTAGGGAACTTTTGGCACACCTATAGGCATAATTCGGAACTCCGTTTAGTTGGTAATTGACGAGTAGTTTTGAGTTGGAAATTTCGGGTTTTGAATTTCTGGTTTTGAATTTTGAGGTTATTTCGTTCTTCTCAACGCTGGTGCGAGAATTTTGAACTCTTTAACTTAAAATTCAAAACTTAAAATTCAAAACTTTCTTTCACAGCTCAGTTAGATGACTCCAGCCGGCAGCGGTTTCGGCAATTCTTCCGAACTTTCAAGAACGCGATCGATCAAACCGTATTCTTTAGCTTCCTGGGGCGTCAGGTACAGCAACCGATCCATATCTTTAGTAATCTTTTCGATCGGTTGGCCAGTACAGCTTGCAAAAATCTCAAGCATCGTTGCTTTATTTGCCAGCACTTCCTTAGCCCGAATTTGAATGTCGCTTGCTTGACCCCGCGTGTAAGCCTTGGGTTGGTGCAACACAATAGAAGCGTGGGGCAAACTCGCCCGAAAGCCTTTTGTACCAGCCGCCAAAAGCATCGCAGACATCCCCATTGCCGAACCGAGGCAAATAGTGTGTACGGGCGGCTTAATGTATCTGATCGTATCGCAGATAGCGAAGGCTTCTGTTTCAAAGCCGACGGGTTCGCCACTGTAACCAGAAGTGCCGGTCGAGTTGATGTAGATTTTGATCGGCTTATCCGGGTCTTCGTACTGCAAGAACAACAGTTCAGCGATAATCAGTTCTGTTACCGCAGGCACTAGAGGCATGCCCAGATAAACGATCCGCTCCTTCAGCAACAGGGATGGCAAATCGGGAGGTGGCGTCCGAGAGTTCCCTTCCCCGTAGTATGGCGATTGCACAGCTTTAATTGGTGTGTTCATATAACCGAAATGTTGCCTGAACTGATGGAGCTATTCTTAAAGAAATACTAACGCAATCTTTAGGTATCCCGCATGAAAGTTAGTTTGCTCCCGGTTTTAAACGACCCTAACCTTGACGCTGCTGCGCCCTCAACGCAGCGCCAGCTAGCGATTTCGGTGTCTGCGACGGCAAGCTCGATCGACTCCAGCGTACCCTTAAACCTGTGCCTGATTCTCGACCACAGCGGTTCGATGGGCGGACGCCCCTTGGAAACCGTCAAACAAGCCGCCGGACGGTTGCTCGACAGGTTGAAGCCAGGGGATCGCTTTTGCGCGGTGGCTTTCGATCATAAAGCCAAAGTCCTCGTCCCCAATCAAATTGTGGGAGATCCCAGCAGTATTAAACGGCAAATTGAGCAATTGCGCTCGGCCGGTGGCACAGCAATTGATGAGGGCATTAAGTTAGGTATTGAAGAGTTGGGCAAAGGCAAAAAAGAAGCTATATCTCAGGCATTTCTGCTGACTGACGGCGAAAATGAACACGGCGACGACAGCCGCTGTTTGAAGTTGGCTAAATTGGCTGCTGACTACAACATGACTTTAAATTCTCTGGGATTTGGCGATAACTGGAACCAGGATATTTTGGAAAAGATTGCTGACGCTGGCGGCGGTGCTCTGGCACACATTCAGCGTCCCGAAGATGCGGTTGACGAGTTTGGCAAACTATTTACTCGCATCCAAGGTGTAGGTTTGACTAATGCTTATTTGCTATTTTCCCTAATGCCAAAAGTGCGGTTAGCCGAACTCAAACCGATCGCCCAAGTTGCCCCGGATACGATCGAATTACCGGTACAGCAAGAGGGCGATCGTTTTATGGTGCGCCTGGGAGATTTAATGAAGGATATAGAGCGAGTAGTTTTGGCTAATATTTATATTGGACAGTTGCCCGAAGGTACACAGGCGATCGGGCAATTGCAAATTCGCTACGACGATCCGAGTCTGGGTCAAAGTTTGCTTTCCGATCCCGTTGCAGTTTCCGCTAATGTCTTGAAAGTTTATCAGCCGGCACTTAACCCGACTGTGCAGCAGCACATTTTAGCTTTGGCTAAATACCGCCAAACTCAACTCGCAGAAACCCGATTGCAACAGGGCGATCGAGCTGGTGCGGCAACGATGCTGCAAACTGCCGCTAAAACTGCTCTGCAAATGGGTGATAAAAGTGCCGCAACTGTGCTGCAAACCTCTGCTACTCGCTTGCAGTCGGGTGAACAATTGAGTGAAGCCGATCGCAAGAAAACTCGGATTGCTTCTAAAACTATTTTGAAGTAATCGCGCGATTTGAAATTTTAAATAATTTTAAATTGGGCGATCGGACAATTTGGTGATGCGAAATCGCCTCTACAAAAACGAAACCCGCCTGGGCGCGGGTTTCAATATTCTGAGTCTCGCCTGCAAAAAGCGAAAGTCAGTGTATGCCGATTGTTTCAAGCTGTGGATCGTGTAGAAGCTCGATCGTCTAGAATGTTTCTATCACCTATCAAGAGTGCTTGTATGAACCAGACAATATCTGATAAAGTACGCTGGACTACCGCCGATTTAGAACTATTGCCCGATAACGGCGATCGTTATGAAATTATTGATGGGGAGTTATTTATGACTAGAGCACCGCATTGGGGGCATCAACAGACTTGCGGCAGATTTTTTTCTTGCCTTGATACTTGGTCGATGTCTACTGGTTTGGGACGAGTCGCCATCAATCCAGGTCTTATTTTCAGTGATGCTGATAATGTTATTCCTGATGTAGTTTGGGCTAGCAACGAACGCTTGGCTATCTTGCTAGACGAAGCCGGCCATTTAACCGCCGCACCCGAGTTAATTGTTGAAGTATTGTCCCCCGGTGCAGACAATGAAAGACGGGATAGAGATTTGAAACTCAGACTCTATTCAGTGCGAGGAGTGCAGGAATACTGGGTTGTGAATTGGCAATTGCAGCAAATAGAAGTTTATCGCAGGGAACAAGCAAGTTTAAGGCTCATTGCTACGCTGTTGAGCAATGATGAACTAACTTCGCCTGTGTTGCCCGGTTTTAGTTGTTCTGTAGCTCAAATTTTTGCCTGAATTATGAAATCATCCTTTTACAATTTAATTGCTACTCTAGTAATCTTTACTATCTTTGGTAATATATCCCCTGCTGTCTCTGCTAAATCCTCAGCAATATTAATAGTTCAAAAAACGATTGTTCAAAATCCTGCTGAAGACTTATTCAATAGTGCTTTAGCTAAATCAGAGGCGGGAGATATCCAAGGGGCGATCGCCGATTACACCGAAGCTATTCGCCTCAACCCCAACTACGCCAAAGCCTACAACAAACGCGGCATCATCCACGGCCGCAATCTCAAAGACTATCCAGCAGCTAAAGCAGATTTCGATCGCGCAATTGAAATCAACCCCAATTACGGCGACGCTTACTACAACCGCGCCAGAGTCCGCGAGTTCTTAGAAGACAAACCTGGGGCGATCGCCGATTATCAAAAAGCAGCCGAACTCTATCAAAAAGATGGCAATACCGACGATTATCAAGATGCCATCAAGCATCTTCAAATGCTGCAAGAATAAATGGCTTTTGAAAACATAGTATAATACCTGCGATCGGCGTTCATCCGCATTCATCGGCGGTTAAACACTCCAAATTAACTATTCAAAAAATGCCCGAAACTTCCACCGTCACCGTCACCGTACCCGCCACAACCGCCAACCTAGGCCCCGGCTTTGACTGCATCGGCGCCGCTTTAAGCCTCTACAACCGCTTCCAATTCTCCCGACTCGAACCTTCAGCAACAGAGAAACTAAGAATTACAGTTACAGGTCAAGAAGCCGCCAAAGTCAAGACAGATGACAGCAATCTGGCTTATCAAGCTTTTCTCAAGTTATACGATCGCCTCAACCAATCGCCGCCCCCTGTAGCGATACATATAGATATGCAAGTGCCGCTGGCTAGAGGTTTAGGAAGTTCCGCCACAGCTATTGTCGGTGGCTTAGTCGGTGCAAATGAGTTAGCCGGTGCGCCTTTGAGTCAAGTGGAAGTGATGCAATTGGCGATCGAACTTGAAGGACATCCCGACAACGTTGTCCCCGCTTTACTCGGAGGTTGTCGCCTCGCTGCTAGCAATCCACCCCCCCAACCCCCCCTTAGTAAGGGGGGGCTAAGAGAAGAATTCCCCCTCCGTGAAGCGGGGCTAACAGAACAATCACCCTTAGATTTAGAGGCGGAAATTCTACCATCACCCCCCCTTAGCAAGGGGGGGCAGGGGGGGGGTTCCTGGGAAATTTGCGACATTCCCTGGCATCACAATATTGTGCCCGTGGTAGCCATTCCCGATTTTGAACTGTCTACAGCCGAAGCCCGCAAAGTTTTGCCAGCAGATTACAGTAAGGCTGACGCGATTTTTAATGCCGCACACCTCGGTTTGCTAGTGCGGGCTTTGGAAACTGGGAATGAAAACTGGCTGCGCTGCGCCCTCCAAGACAAAATTCACCAACCTTACCGACAATCTCTGATTAAGGGATATGAAGCGGTGCAACAAGCCGCCGTGAATGCAGGGGCTTGTGGAATGGTAATTAGCGGTGCCGGGCCGACGCTTTTGGCTTTAACGGATGCTACTAATGCTGATGCGGTTGTGAGGGAAATGGCGGCTGCTTGGATGGAATTTGAGGTAAAGGCAGATGTAAGGGCGATCTGCCTCGATACTCAAGGCGCGCAAGTCTCCCTTTAGTTATTCTCCTCCTAGACACGCAACATCTACATAACCGTGTTTTGTAGGGGCAATCTCCCGTGGTTGCCCCTCTCCATGGAATTATTCCTATTTCTATTCTCTTCCTCTCTCCTTCCAATCTCTTGAATATCAACTCACGTCTCTTTTCGATAACTTCTGCCATGCCCTCTACAAAATTTTACCTTTAAAAAAAATGCAGTCATTGTAGGGGCGGACTCACCATAATCTCAGGCTAAAACCAACAATCTCAAAAACCAGTCCCTACAATGAATGTAAATACTATTAATTAGCTGTGACGCATGGGAATTTCTATGTAAATTTTAGTACCTTTACCGGGTTCCGAAAAACACTTTAACTCTCCTTTGTGCTGCTCTACAATTATCTGATAGCTGAGAGCAAGTCCCGAGTAGATGGGTGGTTCCGCAGGAGGGGCAACCAAAAATGGCTCAGAAAGTTGCGCTGTGATATCTTTGCTAATTGCCATGTCGTTATCAGCAATCTCAATAGAAATTCGCTCAGCATCGACCACCTGAGTGCTAATCAAAATCACAGGCTTAAATTTGATTGATTCCAACTCTGCCAACTCTTGAGCAGACTCTTCCAAAATATCGATCGCGTGATTGATGATATTCAGAAAAGCTTGATTGAGCAGACCTGCATAACACTCAATTTGTGGCAAATTGCCGAATTCTTTCATCACCTTGATGTCTCGCCTTCCCTCGCGAGCCGGCAAGCGGTGCTGTAACAACAACAGAGTATTTTCTAAACCGTCAGAAACATCGAATAACTGCCAGCCCGATCGATCGCTGCGGGAAAAATCCTGTAGCGACAAGATTATTTGGCGGATGCGATCGCTCCCGGTACGCATGGAACTCACAATTTTTAATAAATCGTCGAGTACGAATTCCACATCCATATCTTGTTGTTTTTGCATGATTTCTGCTCCGGGTTCTACTACGTCTTTTTGATACAATCGCAGCAGTTCAATTAAATCGGTAGCGTAACTTTGGACGTGAGTTAGATTGCTGTAAATAAAAGTAATTGGGTTGTTAATTTCGTGGGCGATACCTGATACCAATTCGCCCAAACTAGACATTTTTTCAGTTTGCAGCATTCGATCGCGCGACAGTTGCAATTCTTGCTGGGTGAGAGCCAACTGCGCCCTCAACTCGCGCGATCGCTTAGAAGCGCGCACCCGCGCCAATAATTCCTGCTTAACTATCGGTTTAAACAGAAAATCGTCAAAGGGCGCATCCAATTCTTGAACTTCATCAAATTGCTCGGCTGTTGTCAGCAGAATAAAATAGGCTGCCGCCAATTCTCGATCGGCCTTCAGCAGCCGGCACACCTCCAAAAAGTTGATTTGAGGCGAAGTCCCGTCGCAAATTATCGCATCGGGGGACACTTCCCTCGCCAAGTCTAAACCCTCTTTGTCGTCGGAAACGACTCTTACCTGATGTCCCTCTTGGCCGAGTAACTCTTGCACCACTTGAAAAGTCACAGTATCCGCGACGATCGCCAGAATCTTTGCCATACTTCTACCATCTCCACAAATTACTTTTTAGGATACAACCGCCCGAATTGCGCTGACATATTTAAAATTCCCAAATAGTTCAATGCCACCAAAAAACAACCGATGCCCGAGCCCTCAAAACCAAAAATAGCTCATACCATTTTAGATTTTATATTTTAGAGTAAAAAATTGGGAATGACTTACTGTATAATAATAGTTGGGAGCTTGCCTACAGTTGCATATTTTTTGGGGAATGGCATCACTAGAAGGTATAATTTTAGACGGGCAATGCAAAAATGCAAATTTTCTCCTTCGTAATTAATGGTACATCAGAGCTTTCTGCCGAAAGACTGCTGAGGGCGATCGCAGATACTTTCTCAAGTTGCGCCAGGAAACAATAAAAAACTTTAAAATCAATTAATAGTATCGTCAAATTCACCTTCTCGGTCAGCGCCTGAGAATGCCAATTACCAACACCACCTCAACTTTGATTCAAGCCGAAACACTAGAACTATTAGAATGGCCGCGCCTGTGTCAGCACTTGGCTACCTTCGCGGCCACCAAACTCGGCGTCGCCGCCGCCCTCGACCTCGAAATCCCGGCAAATCAAGCTCAAACAGCAGAACTCCTAGCCCAAACTCAGGAAGCTTATCAGTTAGAGAGCCGCGCTGGCGGTGCTTTGAGTTTTGAAGGAATCCAAGACATCGGCACTTCGCTGCAGCGAGCCGAACTGCAAGGTTTGCTCAGCGGCGAAGAATTGCTGGCAATTGCTACCACCCTCGCCGGAGCAAGGCAATTGCGCCGGATAATTGACTCTCAGGCAGATGTGCCGACGCTCAAAGAACTGGTAGCCCAATTGCGGACTTATCCCGAACTAGAGCAAGAAATCCACCGCTGTATAGACGATCGCGCTCAAGTAGCAGACAGAGCCACTCCTAAATTAGCAGGAATTAGAGTTCAAATGCGACAGTTGCGCGATCGCATTTATCAAATATTGCAGGGGATTTTGCAGCGCCAATCCAACGCCGTACAAGAACAGCTAATTACCCAAAGAAGCGGACGCTTTGTCATTCCCGTCAAAGCTCCACAAAAAGATGCCATACCGGGCATCGTTCACGACTCCTCGGCCAGCGGCGCGACACTGTACGTAGAACCCCACAGCACAGTCAATCTTAACAACCAAATGCGGCAGTTTCTCAGGCAAGAACAAGCCGAAGAAGAAGCAGTCCGCCGCGCCCTCACGGAGCAAGTCGCAGCAGTAAAACCTGATTTAGACAGATTGGTGGTGGTAGTTACAACTTTAGATTTAGCGGCCGCTAAAGCGCGTTATAGTTTTTGGTTGCAAGCCAATCCGCCGAAATTTATCGAATTGGGAGAGCCAGAATTAGCACCAAAAAATCCCGAAAAAGAAGATGAGGAAAAAGAAGAAAAAGAAGATGAGGAAAACTCAGAAAACAGTCAATTATTAATTCGCAACCTGCGATCGCAAATTACCCTGCGCCAGTTGCGCCATCCTTTATTAGTTTGGCAGCAACAGCACGAACAAGGCTTTCCAGTCGTGCCGGTCGATTTAACGATCGGGCCGCACATCCGCGTCGTCGCCATCACAGGTCCCAACACGGGCGGCAAAACTGTCACCCTCAAAACCTTGGGATTGGCAGCTTTAATGGCGAAAGCAGGAATGTTTGTTGCCGCCCGCGAACCCGTAGAATTGCCTTGGTTCGACAATATTTTGGCCGATATTGGTGACGAACAATCTTTGCAGCAAAGTTTGTCTACTTTCTCCGGTCATATCCGTCGCATCAGCCGCATTTTAGAAGTTTTACACAATAAATCGCAGGCGGAAGGGGAAGAAAATTCAAATCTTGCAATTACTAATTCCCAACAGCAAGACCAAGAAGTCACAGATACACAAAACACTGTTTCTGCTCTCCCAATTCTCAAACCTAAATTACAAATTCCCCAACCCCAAATCCCAAATCCCAATTCCCAATTACCAATTCTCAAATCTTTAGTTTTGTTAGACGAAGTAGGAGCGGGGACAGACCCCTCAGAAGGCAGTGCATTGGCGATCGCCCTGTTGCAATATCTCGCCCAACATTCCCTATTAACAGTTGCAACTACCCACTTTGGCGAACTCAAAGCCCTCAAATATCAAGACTCCCGCTTTGAAAATGCCTCAGTAGAATTTGACGACAATTCCATGCAGCCAACCTATCGCTTGCTGTGGGGAATTCCCGGACGTTCCAACGCCCTCACCATTGCCAAAAGACTCGGTTTGCTACCATCGATAGTCGATGAAGCTCAAACCTATGTGGGGGGAGCGTCTCAAGATGTCAATCAAGTGATTGCTGGACTCGAAGCACAGCGCCGGAAACAGGAAACCAAGGCCAGAGAAGCAACTCAACTGCTACACCAAACCGAAAAACTGCACAGAGAAGTTTCTCAAAAAGCAGCCGCTTTGCAAGAGCGGGAGAGAGAACTAAAAATAGCTCAGGAAGTGGCAGTAAATGAGGCGATAGGCTCGGCAAAATCAGAAATTGCTCAAATCATTCGTCGCTTGCAGTCGGGCAACCAAACGGCTCAAAATGCCCAACAAGCGACAGAAACCTTAAATCAAATTTCTGAAAAACACCTGCCCTCTCGACAGCAACCGGCTAAACCCAAACCGAGTTTTATGCCGAAAGTGGGCGATCGCATCCGCATTCCCAGCTTGGGCCAAACCGCCGAAGTCCTCAGCGGCCCCGACGCTAACGAAGAGTTGAGCGTTCGGTTTGGGATTATGAAAATGACTGTGAAACTAGGAGAAATTGAATCCCTCGACGGTCAAAAACCGGAAACTAAAGCTCAATTAGCCAAGGCGGCCGCCCAAGCACAAGCACTCGCTACGGCTAAAGCTAAGCAAGCAGCGGCGGAACCTGCAAAACCCAATCCCGAAATTGCCATTCGCACTGCTAATAATACGATCGACCTACGGGGTGCGAGAGTCTCAGACGCAGAAATCGAAATAGACAGAGCTCTTTCCAAAGCCGTGGAATACGGAGTGCTGTGGATAATTCACGGCAAAGGTACGGGACAGTTGCGGCGCGGCGTTCACGAGTTCCTCGCGAATCACCCCCAGGTTTCCCGCTTTGAGCTCGCCAGTCAAAAAGAAGGAGGTGCAGGTGTGACGGTGGTTTATTTGAAATAGTCAGGATTTACGCATTTCCGGTTGACTCGTAATTATATAGTTGTCGGCAGCAAAACAAGTCGCAACGAACATATCATACTGATGCAACCGGAATGAATACTATACTGCAAATGTGGCATAATTAAGAGTTGATTTACCACTTTAGTAACTGCCTGACTAATGAAAAAAACTCCCTCAAATGAAGTTTTGGTTGGCGACTGTCGTGAAGTAATGAAGACCTTGCCAGAAAATTATATTTCTGCGTGTATCACTGACCCACCTTATAATTATGAATTTATTGGTCATAAATGGGATGACTCAGAAATTCAAAGGCGTATTGAAAGAGTCAATGGCAAGGGAAATAAAACCCTTGTTAAAAACATTCCCTATGGCAGTGGTTTAGCAGGTGGAGTCAGAAACGAAAAATGGTATCAAAGGAATCGTAACAACACTCTGGATTATGAAAAGTGGTGCTTTGAGTGGGGTGAGCAGCTTTTTCGGATCTGCAAACCGGGTGCGACAGTTTTAGTTTTCAACAGCACACGGACTGTTGCTCACGTACAAGTAGCACTTGAAAATGCTGGTTTCTATGCGAGAGATATTCTTGTTTATAAAAGATCGAGTGGTATCCCTAAAGGTGTCAATATTAAACAACAGTTAGAGAAGAAAGGATATGAAAATTCTGAAAAATGGGATGGTTGGCACAGTTGTCTGAGGAATGAATGGGAAGCAATCTGCGTACTTCAAAAACCACTGGTCAATAATTACTTGGAAACTCTACAGGAGTATGGTACTGGTGTATTTTATACTAAAGATCAGTTTGGTGGTTTTCAATCAAATATTTTAGAAGGTATACAGCGTGAGAAAACCGAGGAGTTTAACGTCCATTGCACAGTTAAACCAATCGCTCTAATGAGAAAGCTGGTCGAAATATTTGTACCGCGTTTGGAAAATTCTATTCTAATCGATCCTTTCGCAGGATCTGGAACCACATTGCTGGCGGCGAAAGAATTTGGCATTAGGTATGTTGGCATTGAAATAGTACCGGAGTACATAGAGATTATCAACAAGCGCCTTGATAGTTTCAGCGGTATACAGGGAATTCTCCCACTTTTTCAATAAGAAATGACTTTAAATCAAACCCGCTTATTTTTTGTATGAACTCAAACGAATCGTCCCCCGTGTAAACTTTCCAAGTCCCTACTTGGCACGCTGTAATAGCTGCGGGCAAATTATCTTGTCTAAGAATTAAGAATACGGGTTCGTAATTATAAGTACGAAGTAGTGGGCCATAAGATTTGAACTTTTTCAGTGTTCCAGAATCTCCTGAGCCAATACGATATTTTGTATCTATTGCGTACCCATCAACAATCAGATCGCACGGCTCATCGCTTCCAACTTTAAATGCGGGCTGAAAGCTACTGCAATATGTTTTACACGTTTCAGTAACTAACAATTGCCAACACATACCTAACTCACGTCCCCAATATTGCCTATTTTCTTTTTTTATTATTGGAGAAATACCAAACACATCCATTAAAATATCGTGTTCTTCATTCTCTTCTGCATAAATTTTTTTTGTAAATGAGTTTTGGTATCTTCCTAAAATTTCCTCTAGTCTTCTTTCAGTCATCATCAACTACCAGATCAGCTAGACTAACGGATAATGCCTTGGCTATTTTGCTGGCATTAAGTAGCGTTATATTCCTTTCACCTCGTTCAACTGAACCAATATAGGTGCGATGTAATTCAGATAGTTCTGCAAGCTGATCTTGGGAAAGATTTCTGAGCTTTCTGAAATGTCTAACTTTTTTACCAAATTGCTCCGTAATATCCATAGATGGCGCCAGATGAAGCAATGACAACTATAATCTGACAGACTATAAGTAGCGACAGACTATAAGTAGCATTTGAGAGCGCTAGGATCTTGGCATTGATATAAGTCCCGATAGTTTCAAAGCACTGATTTGATTTCGGTCACTCTGTGGCGTAGGATGGTTAGAAGTAAAAATCTATGGGTTTTGCCGATTGCGATCGATCGAACTTGAAGCCGCAACTTTTAACCCGCACCTCCGTCCAGCAATTAGGATTGCCGGAATCAAAGCAACGAGCTATGGAGACAAATTAACAGATGTGCTGTTGCCCACAGGCCGCAAAGCTTGAATCACGGCATACTGTTTGATATCCAGCCTCAATCTGTCTTAATTTCCCGTGCTGAAGCCATGCGCTCGACCGTAAAGCCCTCCGCTCCCACAAACGAAACGGGCCCATCTCCCAACTGGGAAGAATTGACCCAAAAAGCACCAGAACCTACCCAGTTGGACAACATTAAAGCCCAACTGGATTTAGTGCTGTTAGCCCTAGAAGCACTGGCAGAAATTGGCTCAGAGGCGATGCTCAAGGTAGCAGCCGAACTGAATTTAGAGCCAATGGTAGCCGATCGGGTAGCTTTGTGGCGGCTGCGCCAATCTAACCCGCTGCGGAAAGGTCACGGAGGGCGCAAAAAACTCGATGTGGAGGAAGCTCGATCGCTCGTTTTGATAAGCTGTCATTTGGCAAAACAGCACCAAGCTTTAATCCGCCGCGCTGTTGCTTTGCTCGAACAAATGGCAGAGCAAAACCGCGAACCTCACACCATCGCTTTGCTGGGAGATTATATTGACAGGTTCAGCAACACTTATGGCTCGCGCATGGAAGATGCAGAAAATTTATCGGCACGAGAACTAACTGATTTGGCCCTCAAACTCCTGATCGATTTGCTGTTTTACAGCAGTCCCGGCGGGCACCGCCGCCTCTGGCTGGCTCTTCTAGACCGCGCTAAAAATTAGAAATTTATGAAATTGCGATCGGACGAGAATAACGAGAATGACAAACATCAGGAACAGGCAAGATGCCTGTTCCACCAGAAAATTTATTTATTGTGGAACAGGCATCTTGCCTGTTGCTAAAAAAGCTTGTTAAGAATGCTGGAAAATATTAGATAAAACATAGTTATTTCCTCTTCCCTCTTCCTTCTTCCTTCTTCCTTCTTCGCTATGGTTCTCAAACGGTACACGCCCCCCACTTGCACGCTGGAAATTACAGCCAAAAGTTCGCCTCTATCTCGCTGGGCGGGCCAACCGGTGTTTAAATCTTTAAGTTTCGAGCTGCGACTCGACGACCCCAGGCTGCCAGATACCGAACACGTTACCCTCAGGGGCGATCGAATTCAACTCGAAACCCTCCACGAAGCTGTCAGCACCTACGTCCAAAACTTGCTGGGCGAATCCCGCGATTGGGAAAGCAACCTTAACTCTCAAACCGCTCGTACCGCTGCAGGGCCAGACTCGCCACAAGCCGCGCCTAACGCCGTCCTATTCGATCGAGCCGTCAACACTTCCGAACTAGCAACTTCCGCCCCGAACACCTCCTACCTTCCGGTTCCCCCCCGCTTAGAACCCCGCGGCTTGCTCGCCCACAACTTGTTTTTAGGCTCTTTGAGCGCCGCAGAATCCGGGCCGGTAGTAAAATTGAGCACCCTGCAACTGTTTGACTTAGCCACAGCACTAGATGACTGCGCCGCCGAAGTGATGGCGCTTCCCAACCTCAACCGCGAGCCCCGAGGGCCGCTGTCCTCACCCTGGCTTAAGGTGGCAGCAATGATGGTCGCCAGCGCGGGTCTGACGACAGGAATTATCAAAATGCTCGATCGGGCCGCCACCTCCCCGCAAACCGCCACAGCCCCCGCCACAGCCCCCGCCAATCCACAACTCGCCCCCGCTCCAGGAAACCCCCAGCTAGCTGCCGGCGTCTCCCCCAGTCCAGTTCCCGCCCTACCGACACCCGCAGCACCAACACCCGCAGCCACACCCGGTTTACCGCCCCTGCCGCCCCCGCCCATCAACACCGCCGCCTCGCCCAGCCCCAGCTTACCTCCCATCGCCCTCGCCCCAAATCCCCCCAGCAACAGACCCAGCCCCATCCAGCAGCCACCCCTGCTATTTCCCGCCAACGGCAGCGCAGCCAGCGCCCCACAGAGCGCCCCAGCTTTCCCTCAAGGGCAAACAATCACAATTCCCGCCCCCGAAGAACCGCCCATTTCCGCCCGCCAAGCACCTGCACCAGTACCCTACGTGCTGCCCCCCCTACCGCCGAGACTAGCTCCCGCCGTACCGCCCCCCCTGCCGCCCTCCCTGTCTGCTTCCCGATTTCCCGTTCCCCCGCCGCAGCCCTCGCCCCGCCCCATCGAGCCGATTGTCCCCCCCGCCAGTACCGAACTCCCACCTCTTGAGGATGCTCAACCCCCAGCCGAACCCGAGGACAACAACCAGGCCGCGGCGAGTCAAAAAAACCGCACTTTATTTGATACAATTCCTCAAGTTTCAGAAGCTAGAACTTACTTTGAGGAACGCTGGAAGCCTCCAGAAGGAATGGAACAAACTTTGGAATACAGCGTGCTGATCGATGAAAATGGGTCAGTTCAAACTATTGTGCCGATGGGAAAAGCAGCAGCAGATTATATCGAGCAAATTAATATGCCATTAGTCGGCGAGCCGTTTGTTTCTGCCGTTTCTAATGGCAAAAACCCGAAAATTCGAGTTGTTTTGCGACCGAACGGTCGAGTACAAACCTTTTTGGAAGAGAGTGATTAAACGCTCTCAAACACATTGTCGAGATGGGAAATCCCGGTTAATTGCTAATCTTAAACAAGTTCAAAAAAAATCAAATTTTAACTGCCGCCGCAGCAGCCAGCGTATTGACAGTTGCTCCAGTTTAGGCGGCAAATATTTCTTTACCCGTGCGCGCAGAGTCACCATTGGCAAAAGTTGCTGAAACTCGTTAACCGGTTCGCATTGTGAACCCTACAAACTTCCTTCTTCCTTCTTCCTTCTTCCTTCTTCCTTCTTCCTTCTTCCTTCTTCCTTCTTCCTTCTATATCATCAATGCCCTTTTTTTCTATCCCAAACTTCTCCAATCCAATAAAAAACTGCAATCCCGCCACAACTAAATAAAAAATCTTCAATACTAGCACTGCGATTGGGTAAAATCGCTTGCAGCATTTCTTCCGCAGCAGTGAACAGGGTAAAAATTGCGGGTCCGAAAGGAATTGAATAATTAAACAAATTGATATTTTTTTTTCCAGTTGCTCTATGGCACAGAAAAGATGCTATTCCGTACAAAATAAAGTGGCCGAGTTTGTCATAAGGCGGATGAGCGAGAGGAAAGTTGACTAAGTTCCCCGTATCGGCTAAAAGCATGATACTGAGAAGAATTAAAACGTACACAAAACAAGCAATAATCCAGAATTTTTTTGATAAGTTCATCTTTTTTTTGCCGATAGCAACTAGGGACAAATCTATTCCGCGCAGCGCAAAAATAAAAACAAATCTGGTTAATTACGCATTGTCTTTGTAGGCGTCGGCCTACCCGTAGCAGCCGCTAAAATTTAATATGTTTTTACTGTCAAAACTTGCGGAGGCGACGCATCGGGCGGATAAATAAAATCCACTTCGACAAGTCGCTTTTCTCCCGCTTGCATCTCTAATTTTACCAAAGCTTCCCCCTGCTGTCCGCGCCGCTGCACTAAATGCACGTACCGAGTTTGAGGCACTTTATTGTCATCAGTATAGCGCACTCTGACCGTTCCCCTAAAAAAAGTTTGAGGTGCCGGAGGTTCTAAAAAACTAAGTCCTCCTGAAGTTAATTTGTCTGTCTTAATTGGAGTTTGAATTGCGACAGTTACAGTTTGATTTTTGCTGGTAAAATTGTACAGCGGCAAGCTGAGACTGTATTGAATTCCGTAATTGCCGTGGGCGCGGTATGCTGTATCTGGGTAGCGGACTAGCATTCTCGCACTTTGCACTTGATTTGTGCCCAGCATCCCGCGCGGGAGGCTGCTTAATGGATAGGAAAATGCTGTTCCCGGTTGGGGAATTGCTAGGTTTGATGTGGCTTGGTTGTCTGAGAGAAGTGCTCGCCATTCGGAACCTAATGCTACACCAGCAACTCGGCCGTAAATTAGTTGACCTTCGGTGATTTCTGGCGGTGTGGGAGTTCGATCGCGCGGCCCGGCTATATTACCATTGTCTAATAAGTTTTGCCATTCTGCTAAGTTGGGCGATCGCTCCTTTCCCTGTCCGTTTCCATCTCCGTCAACTCGGGCAAACATCGCCAGACTGGCAACATAGACTATACCATCGCTGCGTAACCGCATCAAGGTCGATCGACCGTTTAGCGGCGGTACCAATCCCCGCACCGGTATCGCATGATTCATCAACAGTTCGCTTTTTCCCGGTGGAATAATTAACTCAGCCCCAAACTCAGACTGTCTCCTTCCTCTCAAAATATCATTCACAGCGCGGCTTCCCGGCCCCGCGTAAATATTACTGTTTGAATTATCGACTTGTGGCGGCAATTCAATAAAAGGTGCATCCGGTTGACTGAGATAACTCGCAGCTTGCAATATATCTAATTTTACTGGTTTATTGCCAGGATTGTAAACAATTACTCCTTGATACAAGGTTCGCAAATCTTCCGGCGAAGGTGCGCGGGCGATGTGGTGGGCAAATATGTCGAAACGTCCGTGAAACGGAAAGTTTAAATGTGCCGCCGGAAATCTTTTACCATCCGGGGGAAATGTCGAAAGCAAAATTCCTTCTTGCAGCACTACTTCTGGACTGTTGCTGTTAAATACTGGTATGTTGTCTAACTGTCCGGGGAGAGGTCGCACTTCTTGGATTTGGACGATTTCTTGAGGTGCGGGAGGAGTTTGGGCTAAGGGGATAATTGATAGAATGGGCAGCATTTTTTGATGTTTTGCGTTTGGGAGATGAGATTTTTTTTACCGCAGAGGGCGCAGAGGGCGCAGAGGAAGAGAGGGAAGAGAAGAGGAGGTAAGTAAATATTCGTGTCAGGGCGGGTTTTGTACGGAGATTTTACCTACCAGTCCTAGCAGATATTGGGATTTTTACCTCGCCCACTGTTGTAATATGTAATTGTAAAATTGGGCTGTGTCTACTTTATCCATTGATTGAATTTTTCGCCCTCCTATTTTAAGTTTTGTGCGTCCTTGGCTGATGCCTTCGGTAATAATTTCTGTTTCCCATTCTCGCAGTTGGTAAAATTCGGGATGCGCTAAATAAGCGGTTGCCAAAATGTCCCAAAAATAATAATCTTGAGATATTGCTAGGGCATAACACTGTCCGGCTAAGTCGGAAATAGGATATTGGCGCTGTCTTGCTAAGACATTGGAAAATTCTACAGTCAGCGGTACATTATTAGTGATGTCTAAGGGACACATGACAACGGGAATTTGGGTTTGCCAAATTCTATCGATTGCTATCGGGTCCCAGTAAGCATTCCATTCCGCCGACATATCTTGTCCGGGTTCCATATCTTTGCTAACATTGCCGATAACATTTAGCGCGCCTCCCATCCAGACAATTTCTTGAATTTTGCTTTCTATTTCTGGCGCGATATCTAAAGCTTGCGCTACTGTTGTTAACGGCCCTGTTACCATTAATGTGACGGGTTCGGCTGCATCCTGCAAAACTCGCACCATAAAGTTTTGTCCGGGTTCTGATATTAACGGCGTGTCAATGGTTCCTTTTTCATTTAGAATGGGAAGTCGATCGACTGCAAAGGAATCTCGCCGAAATAACACGGGAAATGGGTTGAGTCCTCGCACCGTACTCGCCGCCACCGGAACTTCTGAACGCCCCATCAAATCGAGGATTTTGCGCGTTGCACTCACAGCCGGTTGAATGTAGCAGTCCGCAGGAGTTACAATTACTCCCAGAGTTTCGACTTCCTCCATTGTCATCAGCAACACGACGGAGAGATAGTCGTCAACTGCACCGTCGTGATCCATGAGTACGAGTTTTTTGGGCATTTTGCTTCCCGGTGACTGAAGTAGTGTAAAGTACAAATATTAATTTTTTTGTGCGAGAAACACAACTGCCTCAACTATATGAATAAAGTATCACCTTACGGCTCTTGGAAATCGCCTATTTCTTCCGATTTAATTGTTTCTGGAACGGTCGGACTCGGACAAATTGCTATTGACGGCGATGATATTTACTGGGTTGAGGGAAGGCCTTCGGAAGCGGGAAGAAGCGTCCTCGTGCGGCGCACTCCTGACGGTACAATTAGCGACGTGACACCGCCTCCTTTTAATGTTCGCACTCGCGTTAACGAATACGGCGGCGCTTCCTTTGCAGTTGCGGGCGGTGTTGTCTATTTTTCTCATTTTGCCGACCAACGTATTTATACTCAAACATTAAATTCTCAACCCGAACCTCTGACACCTACTGCTAATTCTCGCTATGCAGATGCGATAGTGGACAAGCAAAGAAATCGCCTGATTTGCGTGCGCGAAGACCATGCAGGTGAGGGCGAACCTGTCAATACTATTGTTAGCATTAATTTAGATAACGGCGAAGATATCCAAATCTTAACTCAGGGCAATGATTTTTATGCTTCCCCTCGTTTGACTCCTGACGGTTCTCTACTTTCCTGGATTTGTTGGAACCATCCAAATATGCCGTGGGATGGCACAGAATTGTGGGTAGCAGAAATTAATGCTGACGGTTCTTTAGGTGAAAAATACTTAGTGGCTGGCGGGTTTGAGGAGTCGATTTTTCAACCCGAATGGTCGCCCGATGGAGTTTTGTATTTTGTTTCTGACAAGTCTAACTGGTGGAATTTCTACCGCTGGCAATCTAGAACCCCCCTCAATCCCTCCTTGGTAAGGGGGGAAGCAGAGATAGAAACCAGCTTGTGCGAAATGGCGGCTGAATTCGGACTTCCTCAGTGGGTTTTTGGAATGTCTACTTATGCCGTTGTCTCGGAAAGCCAAATTATTTGCACCTACACTCAGCAAGGCCAGTGGCATTTAGCGAGTCTTGATTTAACGACAAAGCATTTGACAACTATTGAGACGCCTTACACTGATATTTCGTCGGTCAAAGCGCGGGGAGAAACTGTTGTTTTTCTGGCAAGTTCGCCGACTGAATCTACTGCTATTGTACAACTCAATTTAGCAACAAGCCAACTAGAAATATTGCGCCAATCGAGCAATTTAAGCATCAATCCGGGTTATCTTTCGGTACCGGAACCGATTGAATTCCCCACGGAAAACAATTTGACTGCTTTCGGTTTCTTCTATCCCCCGAAAAATCAAGATTTCGCAGCACCTGCGGGTGAAAAACCGCCGCTTGTCGTCAAAAGTCACGGCGGCCCAACTGCTGCTACTTCTAGCAGCATGAATTTGAAAATTCAATATTGGACGAGTCGCGGTTTTGCCGTACTCGATGTTAATTACGGCGGCAGCACTGGTTACGGCCGAGAATACAGAAAAAGACTGCAAGATAGTTGGGGAATTGTCGATGTTGACGACTGCGCTAACGGTGCTAAATATTTAGCTCAAAAAGGTTTAGTTGATGGCGAAAGAATGGCGATCGCCGGAGGCAGCGCAGGGGGGTACACTACTCTGTGCGCTCTTACTTTCCGCGATGTGTTTAAAGCGGGTGCGAGCTATTATGGAGTTAGCGATTTGGAAGCTTTGGCCACGGATACTCACAAGTTTGAAGCGCGCTATCTGGATGGATTGATCGGGCCTTATCCCGAAAGAAAAGATTTGTATGTAGCTCGTTCGCCTATTCATTCCGCCGAACGTTTATCTTGTCCCGTTATCTTTTTTCAAGGATTAGAAGATAAAGTGGTTCCGCCCAATCAAGCGGAAATGATGGTAGAGATATTGAAAGCTAAAGGTTTGCCGGTTGCTTATGTTGCTTATGAAGGGGAACACCATGGTTTTCGCCGCGCTGAAAATATCAAAAGAACTCTTGACGGCGAATTCTATTTCTATTCCCGGGTGTTTAAGTTTGAGTTAGCTGAACCTGTGGAGGAAGTGGTGATTTTCAATCTTTAGAAAACATGAAGTTTGCAGTTGCTCGGTCTTCCCTAAAACGCACCTGCAAGCTTTATCATAATTCGCAAATTTTAAATGTGATTTACTTCACAAATTTGGCGGTTTCCTATCACAAATTTTGCTGTTTATTGTCACACTTTTAAAGGCAATAGAGTTCTAAATTTTTATAGTGCGATCGCCTTTTGCTACCGCAAAAAAGCCCGATCGCGCAATCGTCAAATTCAGACTTAATCCCTATGCTAACTCCTATTCACCTGATTCCATCTGCTTTGGCCGAGCTGTTTGCCGAAGTGAATCATAATGGCTACATTACCCTAGCCGATAGGTACGGTTTGATGGCTGCTATTTTTGACGAAAATTTGACGGAGGAAGACAAACGCTCGATCGATCGACTCCTGCGCTCTGTGTGTCGAGGAAAGATCAAATTAGTTAACGAATTGTCTATGATCAGGTAAGTGAGGATAATTTTACTTAAGAATAATTTTAAACATCTCAATAATTAAAAAAAGTCCCAATTCTCTGGTAGTTGGGACTTAGAGCGAGAAAACTATTGTTAATTTTTTATCGACATAGAACTTACGCAAAAAAAGGTTTAGCGCACTAATTTATAGCGGTAGGATTTGCACTGCGAACCTTACATATAGTTTTGCGTAAGTGCTGAACAAGTTTAATGTGCAGACATAACTGTAGCCAACTGTAACTTGCTCAAACTTTCTTCAGGCGGAACATCCATCTGATAGCTGAGTGCCGCAGGAATCCCGAGCACGCAGCAGGGAAAATTATTGCCTAGTTCCCTAACCAGCGAGTGGTTGCCGGAATCGCAGCCCAAGAATAGTAAATTTGCTGATTCTAATTCAACCACGTTTCTCAGTTCTGTAGCAACGCGCCCGATGCGTAAATGAGCTTTGAATAAACCGCGCCATTCCTCAGCCAAACAGCGCGCTTGCCACAGCAACTTATCTGCTATCTCATACTCATTCTTTTGACCAAAAATTTCTTGAAAATAATGCGGATCGATCCAAGCTTTTTGCTGGGATACCGATGGGATTTCGGTTGGTAAAGCGAGCGCAGGCGCTGCACAACTAAGGGCGAATGTTTCCTCTAAATCAGACACTTTCTGCTGTGCAGCCAAGGCATTTGCTACAGCAACTTTGCAAGTATCTTCGCGGTAACTTTTTGACGATTCGTCGATTACGTATACGACTTGAACCGTGACTTCTTTAGTTGTTACTAAACGAGTTTGATGCGCCATCCACAGGGTAATATCCAGAGCTACTTGACTTTGGGGAGAACTGTTGTAACCGACAATAAAATTGATATTTTTTGCCTGTTTTGAGGATTTTGACTTCTTATAAACTGGTAATGTTGGCTCCGGCAGCAACACCATTTCTTCTGCTAAATTTTGGTATCCCAATGCACTTTCAAAACGCGCTAACATTGTTTTGAGATTCACAGGCTTAACCTCTCTTAAGTGAATTGTTATGTCGATCCGTCGGGTGTTATTCGTCTTGAGTAAAGTAGCGATCGAGAAAATTCAAAGCATAGTTGCGGATTTCGTAATACTCCTTCGATTCCCGCAACTCCTGGCGATCGCGCGGGCGCGCAAACGGCACTGACAAAACTTCACCTATCGTCGCAGCCGGGCCGTTTGTCATCAGCACAATGCGATCGGACATATAGATAGCTTCATCAACATCGTGAGTAATCATCATTGCAGCTTGTCTGTGATTTTCCCAAATATCCAGCACCTGTTTCTGCAACTTGCCGCGAGTTAGAGCATCCAGCGCTCCAAAGGGTTCGTCCATTAATAACATTTTCGGTCGAATCGCCAAAGCTCGCGCAATTCCTACGCGCTGTTTCATGCCCCCTGAAATCTCGTCTGGATATTTATCGGCTGCCGATGTTAAGTTTACCATTGCTAGATGTTCGTTGACAAGACTAATCTTCTCCGGGCGGCTAAGACTTCGCAAAACTTCATCAACTGCTAGCCGAATATTTTCTCGCACCGTCAGCCAAGGCAGCAATCCATAGTGCTGAAATACCATCATGCGATCGGCTCCAGGTTTGCGAATTTCTTTTCCTTCCAGTGTCACCATTCCCGCGGTCTGTTTTTCCAAACCTGCCACTATTTTTAGCAGCGTTGATTTGCCGCAACCCGAGTGACCGATTACCGAAATATATTCGTTTTCTCCAATACTTAAATTGATATTTTCCAAAACGCTAAATTCGCTACCGTCAGCAGTTTTATACGACTTGAACAAGTTGTTAATTTCCAGAAATTCCGGGTGCTTCTGGACTTGGCTGCTGGCTTCGATAGAAGTAGAAAAGTATTGAGTCACGGTATTCTCCTAAAAAGTAGTAAAGTGTTAATTTGATTTCCTTACGGTTGCGTAATTTCTAAAATATTTTAGTCTGTTTCAACCGACTTTAGCTATTAGCCAGGGACTTAAGTGCCTGGGGGGACGGTCGGAAAAGGGCAAGATGTCAAACATTAAGACTGAAAAAAAGACTGAGGGCGGTTGGCTCGAATTTCAAAACTATTCAAATAACCCACCGGATCGCTAGGATCAAATGCCTTTTTATCAATGAAAAGTTCCGCAGGTTCCACTTGGTAATCCTCCTGGGGACAATCGATCCCCATTTCGGCAACAATCTTGCGGTAAAGGTCGGTTCTCCAACCTTTTTTAGCTAATTCCTCAGCATTTTTTGGCACCTCCTTAATCTGTCCCCAGCGGGCGGCTTGAGTCATCAACCAAATACTCTGAGACTGCCACATAAATGTTGAATGATTTCCGGGTATTTGAGGCAAGTTCTTAGGAATGTCATAGAAAATAGTTGCATCTTCCGATTGTATGGTGCGGTCTTTTTCGTCAAACCCTCCATAGTTGTAGTCGCCAACTATTGCCGGTCGCGTAAATTTGTCGATCGCCCCTTTTTTCGGTTTCGCCCCCGTAAACGATCGCTCAGTCAGCAGCGCCGATATTTCACTGCGGTTTTCCGGCTTGCTGCAATACTGACAAGCTTCCACCATTGCCTTAACCAGCGAGTAATAAGTCTTGGGATTTTCCTCAATGAATGATTGCATTACTCCCAAAAGGCGATCGGGATGTCCCAACCAAACTTCCTTCCCTTGCACGAAGGTAAAACCCACTCCCAAATTGCCTTGAATTGCCCGCGTATTCCAAGGTTCGGCTACCATGTAAGCCTGCATCGCGCCAATCCTGATGTTCGTTACCATCTGCGGCGGCGGCACAATAATTACCCGAAATTCTTTGAACGGATCGACACCGGCAGCCGCCGATATGTAGCGGACAAAGTATTCGTAAATCGCAGAACTCAGAACCACTGCCCAAACTCTTTTTTCCGACGGCTGACTGTCAAAAAAGGCTCGAAATTGTTTGCCAAATTCTTCCAAATTGCCGTTGTATTCGTGCCAGGGGCGCAAACCGGAATCCCACATAGCTTTGTTCATCGTCATGGCGTTGCCGTGGCGGTGAATTGTCATTGCCGCGCACAGGGGTGCGTGGCGCGCTCCTTCGGCGCCAATTCGGGCGTTTGTGACGGCGCCGGATACGACTGGGGAGGCGTCGAGGCGGCCGAAGATTACGCCGTCGCGGGAGGTTGCCCAGCTTGCTTCGCGGTTGAGTTTGACGTTTAAACCGTATTTGCGGAAAAAGCCTTTTTTCCAGGCGATCGCAAATGGTGCACAATCGTTAACCGGCACGTATCCTACGGTTAAATTGGGTTTTTCTAAGGTTCGGGAATCGACGATCGGCTTTACGGCTGAGGCTTCTTCAGTCAGTCCTTTTGCCGATCGATCCGCGCTAATTCCACAACCCGATAAAGCCATTCCCGCCGCCGCCGCTCCCATTCCTTGCAAAAACTCTCGGCGGTTCCATTCATTGGAAAACTTGTCACTCATATTTAATTTGACTAATGACTTTTAAATGTTGACTGTTGACTGTTGACTGTTAACTGTTGACTGTTGACTGTTGACAACAGACAACTGCTTGCCTAACAACTGCCAACTGACTAATGACTAATGATTAATGATCGGTCGATGCGTTACCAATTCCTGAACTTTGTCAACAGCAGCGTCGAGCAACAATCCAGTTATGCCAATTACCAACACCGCTAAAAATACCGAGCTCAGATTCAAACGGCTCCACTCATCCCACACAAAAAAGCCAATTCCCACACCGCCTGTCAGCATTTCCACCGCCACAATCACCAGCCAAGCAATCCCCAAACTAATCCGCAAACCTGTAAAAATGTATGGCAAGCTCGCCGGCCAAATTATTTTGGTAATCCGCCTCCAGCGGGGCATTTCCAACACTTGCGCCACATCCAGATAATCCTGGGAAACGCTAGAAACTCCCAAAGCAGTGTTAATAATTGTCGGCCACAAAGACGTGATGAATATAACAAAAATTGCCGACGGCTCTGCTAAATTAAAAATGGATAGAGCTATCGGCAGCCACGCTAGCGGCGACACCGGTTTGAAGATTTGAATCAGCGGATTAAGCGCCATCATTGCCGGTTTCGACATCCCGATGAGAAATCCTACGGGAATCGCAACTGCAGCACCCAGGAAAAATCCCACCAACACCCGTCGCAAACTCGCTAGCAGCAGCCAGCCAATGCCTAAATCTCCAGGCCCGCGCTGATAAAATGGATGCAATATGTAATCTAAATTAGCTATAAACGCCTGATACGGAGTGGGAATCAACTCGCTTTTGAAGCTGGCAACAATCCACCACAAGCCAAGAATTCCCAAAAAACCCGCAGCAGGTAACAAAACAGCATCTCGGATGACAACGGGTTTTACACGCTTCCACGTTGCAACTCCTGCAAGTGCGATCGCAGATAAATTAAGCTGTATGAACATTTCAATCTCCTTCAGAGTCAGGGCAGGTACAAGAATCTTGAACAATACCAACCTGAGACACTGACGAAGCCAAACAATCTTTTTCAGAACATTTGGCTTTTCAGTCTCTTCTCAATGCCTGCGAAGTTAGCTGACGGGCTAGGACTGAGAGATGTCCTTCTCCTTAGATTTCAAAATCCAAAATTACACTTAAATTTGGCAATTTTTAACTTTGCTTTTTAATTCTTTAGAGATTCGCCCCGAAAATTGGTTCCTCCGCTCCAGCCGCACGCTTGGTTCGATCGCGCATTGGTGGATTAGGCTTGACGTTTTAAGCCAATTTAACTTAAGCTAGCACGACCATTTAATTTTGTCAATATGTCTTTAGAAGTAGCTATTGGCGATCGGGGAAGCCCAAAAAAAGTTGACAAACTCTTCAAAAAATTAATTATTAAACTAACCTAGAGAGATAAAATGCGATCGCTGACTTGATTTATATATTAAGGGCCATGATTGATTTTAGCCAAGCGCTACAAGATAAAATTGACCTAATTACCCAAAACTGGATCGAAGCTGTTCGCGCCGAGGAACAAATCCAAACCGCCAAACAACTCACCTACGATTCCGTGCGCGACAGCCTTCCCGTCGTACTGCAAGCGATGGTAACTATGCTGTCCCAATCAGAAGACAGCGACACTGGGACAGTCATAGAAGAAAGTTTACACCACGGGACTGTCAGGGCACAACAAGGTTACGATGCCCAAGAAATTGCGCGGGAATACCGCTTGCTGCGGAGGGTAATTTTCGATGCTTTAGAGCCAGAATTGCTAAAAGGCTCGGGCGCTGAAGTGAGCCGAGCTTACCGCTTAATTGACAGTGCCATCGACGAAGCAATTGCTGATTGTTTCCAAACCTATACCCAGGCAAGATTCCAAGAACTACAGGAGTTGCACAACCACTTGCAACTTACAAATCAAGAACTGACTCGCTTAGTTCGCGCCAGTCAAGAGAATCTATCTCACTTAGCTCACGAATTGAAAACTCCCCTCACCTCTATTATTGGTTACTCAGAATTGTTTTTGCGCCAACGAAACAATCCTGGACTTAGAGATTCTGTTCCCAATTTGGCACATATTGATAAAGTCCTCAGCAACGGCAGACGCTTACTTAGATTGATTAACGATACTCTCGAAATCTCGCGGTACGACGCGGGACGCATACAATTGCAGCTAACTGCGACAAATGTGCGATCGGCGATCGGGACTGTTGTCGAAATAATCGAGCCTTTGGCTAAAGAAAAAAATTTAGAAATCGTCGTTGAGTGCACTCCGGTTATCGATCAAGTTATGACAGATTACTTGCGGTTGCAGCAAATTATCACTAACTTGGTGAGCAACGCCATTCGCTACACCCAAGCTGGTACTATTACCATAAAAACCGAATTATTGTCAGACGAACAGTGGAGTCTCTGCATCAGCGATACAGGAATTGGCATTGCTTCAGAAGACTGCGATCGGATTTTTCAACCCTATTTTCGAGCCAACAGCTCCCTGGGTTCTAGCATTCCTGACACTACAGGCTTAGGGCTAGCAATTGTCGTTCGATTAGTCAACCTCTTGCAAGGTAAAATCGAATTAGTTTCTGAAGTAGGAGTTGGCTCCTCCTTCACTGTAATTTTTCCCTTAGAATTGGATGGAGTTTAGATTACGGTTAACTGTTGACTGTTGACTGTTGACTGTTGGCTGCCCACTGCCAACTAATGACTAATGACTTCTTCAAATCAGAAACCGAAGAGTTACATAAATAGTCGCACTTATTAATTGCACCGCCATCACAGGCAGCCCGTAACGCAGAAAAGTTGGAAAAGAAATCCGGCGCCCGTGCAGTCAAAACCAGCCGCCGGCAACAAAACTGCATCTCGGATGACAACGGGTTTTACCCGCTTCCACGTTGCAACTCCTGCAAGTGCGATCGCAGATAAATTAAGCTGTATCAACATTTCAATCTCCTTCAGAGTCAGGGCAGGTACAAAAATCTTGAACAATACCAACCTGAGACACTGACGAAGGCAAACAATCTTTGTCAGAAATTTGGCTTTTCAGTCTCTTCTCAATGCCTGGGAAGTTAGCTGACGGGCTAGGACTGAGAGATGTCCTTCTCCTTAGATTTCAAAATCCAAAATTACACTCAAATTTGGCAATTTTTAACTTTGGTTTATAATTCTGTAGAAATTAGCCCCGAAAATTGGTTCCTCCGCTCCAGCCACACGCTTGGTCTGAGCGCGCATTGGTGGATTAGGCTTGACGTTTTAAGCCAATTTAAGTTAAAATAGCACGAGCGTATTATATTGTCAATAGGTCTTTAGGAGTAGCTATTTGCGATCGGCGAAGCCCAAAAGTTGACAAACAATTCAAAAAGTTAATTATTAAACTAGCTTAGAGAGATAAAATGCGATCGCCCACTTATTTCTCTACTTGAGCCATGAGAGACTTTAGCCTCGCGCTGCAAGATCGAATCGACATAATTATACAAAACTGGATCGAAGCTGTACGCTCCGACGACCAACTCGAAACCGCTAAAGAACTCACCTACAATGGCGTGCGCGACAGCGTTCCACTGGTACTGCAAGCGATCGTAACTATGCTTTCCCAATCCCAAGAGAGCGACATTCGCACACTCGTAGAAAAAAGTTTAGAACACGGAACTCTCAGAGCAAAACAAGGCTACGACGCCGAGGAAATTGCGCGGGAATACCGCTTGCTGCGCTGGGTAACTTTCGAGGCTTTAGAGCCAGAATTGTTAAAAGCCTCTGCTGCAGAAGTCAGCAGAGCTTACCGGTTAATTGACACGGCGCTCGACGAAGTAATTGCTAAATGTTTCCAAACCTTTACCCAGGAAAGATTCCAAGAACTCAAGGATTTGCAAAACCAATTGCAACTTACAAATCAAGAACTGACTCGCTTAGTTCGCGCCAATCAAGAGAACTTATCTCACTTAGCTCACGAATTAAAAACTCCCCTCACCTCTATTATCGGCTACTCAGATTTGTTTTTGCGCCAGCAACAAAACTATTCCGAAATTAAAGGTTCTGTTCCCAATATAGGGCATATTGATAGAGTCCTCAACAGTGGCCGACTGTTGCTGAGATTGATCAACGATACTCTGGAAATTTCGCGGTACGGAGCCGGACAAATAAAGTTACAGCTAGCTCCAATCAGACTGCCAGATGTACTCGCCACGGTTGTTGAAATAATCGAGCCTTTAGCGAAAGCCAAAGGTTTAGAGATAGCTGTGGAGTGCCATCTCTCAGACGATCAAGTGGTGACTGATTGCTTGCGCTTGCAGCAAATTATCACAAACTTAACCAGCAACGCCATTCGCTACACCACAGCCGGTACTGTTACAATAAAAAGCGAACTTTTGCCAGATAAATATTGGACAGTAACGGTCTCAGATACAGGAATTGGTATTGCTCCTGAAGACTGCGATCGGATTTTTCAACCCTACTTTCGAGCCGACAACTCCCTGAGCTCTGGCATTCCTGACAGTACCGGCTTAGGGCTAGCAATTGTCGCTCGATTAGTCAATCTCTTGCAAGGTAAAATCGAATTAGTTTCTCAAGTAGGAGTTGGCTCCTCCTTCACTGTAATTTTTCCCTTAGAATTGGATGGAGTTTAGATTGCTGTTAACTGTTGACTGTTGACTGTTAACTGTTGACGGTTGACTGTTGACTGTTGACTGTTGACTGCCAACTGCCAACTAATGACTAATGACCAATAACTAATGCCCAATGCCCAATGCCCAATGCCCAATGCCCAATGCCCAATGCCCAATGCCCAATGCCCAATGACTAATGACTAATGACTTCTTCAAATCAGAAACCGAAGAGTTACATAAATAGCCGCAGTTATTAATTGCACCGCCATCACAGGGAGCCCGTAACGCAGAAAAGTTTGAAAAGAAATCCGGCGCCCGTGCAGTTCAGAAATTCCCGCCGCCACTATATTAGAAGAAGCTCCTACCAAAGTGCCGTTTCCGCCTAAAGTTGCTCCGTACATCATCGCATAAAACAGCGGCAGCACAGCAGGTGGAAACTGCCCTGCAAAATCCGGAGCCAGCACCTCTGCAGGTGCGAGCCCGGTATTGACAACATACTGTTTTAGCAGTGGCACCATCGCCACTACCAAGGGAATATTTGGCACCACGCTCGACATCAAACCCACAAAAAATAACAAAACTAAAGAACCCAGAAAAATATTCTTACCTAAAATCACTGCTAATATTCCAGATATACTGGCGATAACTCCGGTTTTTTCCAAACCGCCAATCAGCACAAAGATAGACATAAAAAATAGCAGCGTGCTCCAATCTAAATCCCGCAAAATATTATTAACAGAATCAATTTTGGAATGGTGAGCTAAAAGCATTGCCAAAGCAGCCCCCAACAAAGCAACCGCTGCCGGTGAAATAGGCACGGGCAGAGACTCTCCTATTACAAAAAATGTCAGCACGAAAGCTATAATTACACCGCCCACTGCTAAGATTCGCGGGTGATTAATTGTTGGGCGCGGCAAATGTTCCAAATCGTCTAAGTTCTTGTGCCAAATATCGCGGAACAGCCAAGGCAACATAACTACTATCACTCCTACGGCAATTGCCCCGCCCAAACTTAACTTTACCAGGTAATCTGCAAAGCTCATGTTAATAGCATCGCCGACAATGAATGTCGCCGGATCGCCCACGATGGTCAGCAGTCCCGAACTGTTAGCTACAAATACCATTAAAATCAGTAACGGCACAAAATCTACACCCACTTCTTCTGCCATTGGCGGAATTAATGGTGCTAGCAGCATGACTGTCGTGGCATTGGGCAAAACAGAACAAATTGGGGTAGTAATCGCAACAATACCCAGCAATAGATTTTTGCCTTTGCCTTTAGCCAAAAGCACAATTTGAGTTGCCAAGTATTCAAATACTTTGGTAGGCTCAAAGGCTCTCACTATTACCATGACTCCGAAAAATAAGCCCAGCGTGGCGTGACTCCGACTGATATATTCGATCGCGTTGTTTAACGTCATCACGTGGGTAAAAACCAGAATCACTGCTCCCAGAAATGCCGCAACTGTGAGGTGTATCCATTCTGTAATTATTAAGAAAACTACACATATAAATGTTGTTGCAGCAATCACAGCTTGCACGTTTTCCATTTAGTCCCCTGAAAATAATAGAACTTAAAAATTAAAAAGTCTCGGTTCGAGTGACTATACTACTTTCTGGCTCTTCTGTCAATAAATTTAAGCGCTGATTTTGGCAGCAACAAGCTGGGAACGAGTCATCAAGAGCTCTCCAGCACAGGGAAAAAATCACCTCAAAACTACTTCTTTCGGCAGGGTCGCGAGCGCCCAAAGTTTGATATGGCGATCTGGCGATCGCTCAACTACAATGAAGCATGGGCAATCTCTGCCACACTCAACCCCCACGCAGACATTATGGACTACAGCCAAGTGCTCGCCGAAAAAACCGATATTATCGTCCAAAACTGGATTGAAGCAGTTCGTCAGGATCGGAACATTGAAAGCGCTGACGCCTTAACGCACTCAGCAATCGAAAATCACATACCTCACCTGCTGGCGGCGATGGTCACAGTGCTTTCCCAATATCAAAACAGCGAAATAAAACTATTAATTGAAGCCAGTTTAGATCACGGATTTCTCAGAGCAGAACAAGGCTACGACGCTGCCGAAGTAGCGCGGGAATACCACTTATTGCGTCAAGTAATATTCTCGCAGTTAGAATCAGAATTGCTAGCAGGAACCACTGCCGACGTATTCAGAGCTTTTAGGCTGATAGATGCCGTAGTAGACGAAGCAATTGCCCAGTGTTTCAACAGCTACGTCGCTCAGAGGCTGCAGGAACTTCAACAAATCCAAACTCAGTTACAACTCACCAATCAAGAACTCTCTCGCCTTGTCAGCGTCCATCAAGAAAACGTCTACCATTTGGCTCACGAACTTAAAACTCCTCTCAACTCAATTATCGGTTATTCCGAACTATTTCTGCGAAAAGAAAAATGGCAATCTGAAGTCAAAGATACCCTCCCCGGCATCGAACACATCGAGCGAGTATTACGCAACGGCAGACACTTGCTTCGCATGATTAATGACACACTAGAACTTTCTCGCGCCAATGCCGGAAAAATTAAACTTAACCTGCGGCCCACTAATGTACAATCTGTAATTAACACCGTAGTAGAAATGATGCAGCCAATTGCTGATGCTAAAGGATTAAAGCTCGCTGTTACCAGCGAGTGCGCCCCAACACAAGTAATCGCCGACGCACAGCGGCTGCAACAAATTTTGACCAACCTGGTGAGCAATGCCATTCGCTATACAGAATCTGGTAGCATCGAATTAAGTTGCCACCCTGCTGGAGACGGAAAGTGGGCGATCGCAATTACAGATACTGGCATTGGCATCGCCCCGGAAGATACAAAGCGCATCTTTGACCCCTTCTTTCAAGCAGGAGAAGCAGCCAAACAGCTCTTTCCTACCGAAAGCACTGGCCTGGGATTAGCAATAGTATCGCGGCTCGTCACGCTGCTGCAAGGCAAAATCGAGTTAGTATCAGAAATAGGAGTCGGCTCAACTTTTACCGTCATTCTGCCGCAAGAAGTTAAAATACTCCAAGAAGTAAGCTAAACATTAAGTTCAAATTTTTACATCCGAAAATCCTATGCCCGCAGCCAACCTTAGCCCTTCCACCACAGCCTTTCCCCTCACCGCCGTAGTCGGGCAAGAAGCAATCAAATTAGCCCTGCTGTTAGCAGCAGTCGATCCCGGATTGGGAGGAGTTGCGATCGCAGGCCGCCGCGGGACAGCAAAATCAGTAATGGCCCGCGCCTTGCACTCATTACTGCCACCCATTGAAATTGTTAAAGATTCTTTTTGCAACGCCGAACCTAATGATATTCTTGCAGAACAAGCATCAGGCTTGTTACCAGAAAATGGCGGGCAAGATACCCACACCACCGATAGTAATTCCTTAACTACTGAAATAATTCCCACACCATTCATTCAAATTCCTTTGGGTGTCACGGAAGACAGACTCTTAGGTTCAGTCGATGTCGAACAATCAGTAAAATTCGGCCAAACCGTATTTCAACCCGGACTCTTAGCCCAAGCAAATCGAGGGGTACTTTATGTAGACGAAATCAACCTCCTCGATGACAACATTTCCAACCAATTGCTAACAGTATTAACCGAAGGCCGCAACCAAATAGAACGCGAAGGCATTAGCTTCCAACACCCCTGCAAACCTCTATTTATCGCCACCTACAACCCCGAAGAAGGGCCGCTCAGAGAACATTTGCTCGATCGCATCGCGATCGTACTTTCAGCCGACGCAGCACTCGAAATAGAAGAAAGAGTCTATGCAGTAGAACAAGCTTTATCCTACTCCAGCTCTCCCCAAGACTTTCTCAATCAATACAGCGAAGACACCGACAACCTCAAAACCCAAATCATCCTAGCCAGAGAATGGCTCAAAGATGTCAGCATTAAACGCGAACAAATTGCCTACCTAGTAGAAGAAGCCATCCGGGGTGGCGTTCAAGGACACCGGGCCGAAATCTTCGCAGTCCGCGTCGCCAAAGCCGCCGCCGCCATGGAGGGACGCACAGAAGTTAACGCCGAAGACCTGCGCCGCGCCGTAGAATTAGTCATCGTACCCCGCGCCACCATCATCCAAACTCCCCCAGACGAAAACTCTCCTCCTCCTCCCCCCCCGCCGCCTCCCCAAAAGCAGTCAGAACAAGAACAAGACGAACCAGAAAACGAGCAAGAAGACGAAGAAGACCAAGAGGATGAAGACAACCCGGAACCTGAAGAAGAACCAGAAAAAGATACCATTCCCGAAGAATTTCTCTTCGACCCCGAAGGCGTAATTCTCGACCCCAGCGTGCTTTTCTTCGCCCAAGCCGCCAGCCGCCAAGGCAAATCTGGCAGCCGCAGCACCATTTTCTCGGAAGATAGAGGCCGTTACGTCAAGCCAGTTTTACCCAAAGGCCCCGTCCGCCGCATCGCCGTTGACGCCACCCTCAGAGCCGCCGCACCCTACCAAAAAGCCCGCCGCGACAGGAATTCTAACCCCCCCCAACCCTCCAGCAAGGGGGGGCAACAGGCGAGTCAACCCCCCCTTAGCAAGGGGGGGCAAGGGGGGGTTGAGCGCCGTGTATTTGTGGAACAGGGAGACATTCGGGCGAAGCGCTTGGCCAGAAAAGCTGGAGCTTTAGTCGTATTTGTCGTCGATGCCTCCGGTTCGATGGCCCTCAACCGGATGCAGTCGGCCAAAGGTGCAGTCATGCAGCTACTCACAGAAGCTTATCAAAGCCGCGACCAAGTTGCTCTGATTCCCTTTCGCGGGGAACAAGCAGAAGTGCTGCTACCGCCGACTCGCTCGATAGCCTTGGCCCGCAAGCGTTTGGAACGGTTGCCCTGCGGAGGCGGTTCCCCCCTGGCCCACGGTTTGACTCAAGCAGTGCGGGTGGGAGTCAACGCGCGTCAGTCTGGAGATATCGGTCAAGTTGCGATTGTCGCCATTACTGACGGACGCGGCAATATTCCTTTGGCTCGTTCTTTGGGCGAACCGATTGTAGATGGAGAAAAGCCTGATATTAAGCAGGAATTGTTAGAAATTGCTGCCAAAATTCGCGGGTTGGGAATGCAGTTGCTGGTGATTGATACCGAGAGCAAGTTTATTTCGACTGGCTTTGCGAAGGAATTGGCCAAGACTTCTGGAGGGAAATACTATCACTTGCCCAAAGCTACCGAACAGTCGATCGCAGCTATGACTAAAAATGCTCTGCGCGACGCGATCGGCTAAAATCCTGATACCCGGATTTATCTCCGTTTATCTGCGGTTAAAAATCAAAAAATTAGACTTTTTGCCACAAAAAGTCTAATTTTTAACTCTCACTCTCCGGCGACTCAGCGCCAGCGAACCCGCAACTAAACCCAACCCTACCACCGTCGAAGGCTCAGGAATTCTTACGCGCAGAGGCTCCCGCCTTACCGTTGCCCGGTTCTGGGTTGAAAAAGTTGTACCTTGGGGGGCTTGACCGGTCTGAGCCAGCAGCAAATTTTCTGAACCCTGCCATGAAGCAGCGGTAGAAACGGCTCGGACATTAGCTGCAACTGCAGCTTGACCGCTGGAAATAACGGCGGCGACAGCCAATAAAATCCCGGCTGTAGGGGGCAATAATTTGCGTTCAAAAAAGGTGGGCATTGGACATTACCTATTTAGCAGTTTGTCGATAGAACTCAATCTTTTCATTAATTTTATCGGTATCCTCTGCCTGAGCTACTGTCTGAGCTACCTTAGCAATTAACGGAACCGATTTTAGATTTTAGATTTTATTTATATTTTATATTTTATATTTTATATTATTGAAGTTTCTGGTCCCTAGTTTCAACTAAGTCGCAAATCAACAACCTAAAATCAACTGTGGCCCCTGCCTCTAGCATATACTCCTTAATCCCCAATCGTAAATCCCCCCTCCCAAATAGATTGACTTCAGCTATCTGTGATTCGATCGACTTTAAGCTAGCCCTTAGCCCCAGATAGGGCCGGCCCTTTAAACTCTATAGCTTTGCCGCGAGGCGCAACGGTGCCACACAGCAACACGGCACAGACCTGTACGCAGTCGATTATAAACAATCGATCCCTGGTTGGGAGTGATTTCACCCCCCTTCTTTATCAAATCTTTAAACTCTTTCAGATTTTGCAAACAAAGTGTAAAGCTGTCAAAATGATAGATAGCAATTCTCAGCCAAAATTAGGTAAATCCTCGTGAGTAACACTAGCAATTTCCGCGAAGCCGTGCGCGAGGCCAAAAACCACGCGCTGGTAGGCCCGAACGTCATCTCCAACGCTCTCCCCTTCGTGGGCGGCGGACTTGTCTTAACTGCTGTCGGCACCTACGGCGGCCTCGGAGTGATCCGTAACTATCCCGGGATCTTCTTTCCCACCTTCATTGCCGCGATCGTCGTAGAATTAATTCTCTTCTTCATCGCCCGCGGTGCCGCCGAACAAGGCAACAAAAACACCGCTTTGCCCCTGCTGGCAACCTACAGCCTGCTTTCCGGCTACACTCTCAGCGGATTGGTATTTACAGCCCTCAGAACCCAAGGCGTCGGCATCTCCGGCATCGCTTTTGCGGCTCTCGGATGCGGCATTACCTTTATCGCCGCCCGCCAAATTGGCTCCAACCTTTCTGAACAAGACGGCATGGCCCTCACCAAAACTATAAGTTTAGGTGTGATTGCTTTGTTAGTCGTCGTTGGCGGTCAGTTTCTGCTCTCACTCTTTGGCGTCTACACCCCAACCTGGTTGGAAATTGGCATTTCTGGCATCGGCGTGTTTATATTTGCCGGCGCTGCGATCGTCGATTTTTACATATTACCCCGCAGCTACCGCGATGACCAGTATTTGCCCGCCGCTCTGTCGATGTACTTGACCTACATCAACTTGTTCATTTTCATTCTGCGCCTGCTGATTGCTATCAACAGCCGCGATTAATTGAAACTTTAGCTTAAAAAAAACCGCGGCTCGATCGACATCGGGCCGCGGTTTTTTTTTATTAAGATTTGGAATCAAGATAGTCGTCATCGCCTCCTCTGTCCCTCATACAAAAAACTTATATCATGTTCAGAGTCGGCAGGCATAAGGTATAATTTTACTTTTTAATCACTTAATCAAAGCTCTTGTTATCTAATTGTGTCGAGCGCGATTTCAATATTAATCACAAATTAATCGGAGAAAACTCATGTACTTAAAATATGAAGATATTAGGATAGTCAGCGTAGAAATTACCTCCAGGTGCAATGCAGCTTGTCCCCAGTGTCCCCGCACCGACAACCCGATTTTGCCGGGGGCGGAATTAAAGATGGAGGATATTGAGAGAATTTTCCCACAAGAGTTTTGCTCTCAGTTGGATTTGGTGTATATGTGCGGCAACTACGGCGATGCTATGACTAGCAATACCACAATTCCCGCGATCGAGTATTTGCACCGCATGGGAGTTCCTCATATCAGCCTGTACACCAACGGTAGCGGACGCAATCCCGACTGGTGGCAAGCCCTGGCAAAGGCGATGACAGGAGAACACGATCGCGTAATTTTTAGTATCGACGGGTTGGCAGATACTAACAGCATCTACCGCCAAAATACCAACTGGGACAGGATAATGCAGTCGGTTAATGCCTTTATCCAAGCTGGCGGAAAAGCTGTATGGCATTACTTGATATTTGAACACAACCAGCACCAAGTAGAAGCAGCACGGGATTTAGCCCAACAACTAGGATTTGTCGAGTTTGTACCGAAAGCTACCTCTCGTTTTGTGGCGAAAGAAATTTATGACAAAGAGGCCGCAAATCAACAGCCTCAGAAGGCAGAAAACTCTCAGGTAGATGCTAAGAGCGATCGCCCCAACCAACCAGCAACAACTAATGCGTCAGCCCCTCAAAATCAAACACAGACGGCTGTTGGGTTGCACCAACAAGCTGAGGACTTTTTGAAACAAGGACAGCTCTCAGAGGCGATCGCAGCCAGCCAACAAGCCCTAAAAATTCAGCCTAATTTTGCAGCAGCCTGGAAAACTTTAGGCAATGCTGTTCAAGGTTTGGGGCAGATGCAAGCAGCAGCAGATTGTTACGCCAAGGCACTTAAATTTCAGCCTAATTTTCCAGAAGTTTATGCTAATGTCGGCAGTCTTTATGCTCAACAGCAACAGTGGCAGCCAGCTAGTGCTTATTACCAAAAGGCGATCGAGCTTAAACCCAATTTTGCCGGAGCTTATCGCAATTTAGCTCAAATTTTGACACAGTTGGGGCAACCAGAAAAAGCCAATTATGCTTGGTATCAAGCTATAGCTATCGAAACCTCTCAAGCACCCGCTCAAACTCAGCCTATCCCATCAAAGCCAGCCAGCGAAGAACTCCAACCCCCATCATTGGAACAATATAAAAATCCACAGGGAGACCAATTTATCCAAGCTGTAGAAAAATTTGGTAGCCTAAATAATTACTACCGCAATGTAGAAATTAGCTGTCAAACTCAAGCCACCCAAGAGATTTTCATCAGTTTTGAAGCGGAACTCTGGCCTTGCTGTTGGGTAAGTCATACTAAATACGCTGTTTATAACCACACTTACAGACCGCAAATGCTGGGTTTAATTGAAAAGTACGGAAATGGCTTTAATTCTCTCAGAACTCAATCGGTGAAAGATGCGATCGCCAGAGATTGGTTTCGCGAAGACCTCACAAAAAGTTTTTCCTGTTCTAAAAGGTTGGATGTATGCGCTCACGAATGCGGTAAAACTTTCAATTCAACAGGTTCGCAGTATATCTAAGAAGTCAGTTGACTGTTGACTGTTGACTGTTGACTGTTGTCACAAAATAGAAGGAAGAATGCGGTGAAGCCGATCGAATTTCACGTCAAGATTCAGGCAGGTTATCTGGATCGATCCCTTGCGATCGCAAATACTCAGCTAAACGTTCGGCTCGCTGTCGTTCTACCCTCAACTCTTCGCGCATCTGCCCCGCCGCTACATCCGGCAGGGGATAGATATTTCCAGACTCATCGTACCAAACCAAAATTTCTTGCTCTATGCCCCCAATAACTTGCTGAGATCGCCCTATGCCCAATCCCACTTCTGGCATCCAATAGGGTTCGCCAATCTGCTGCCGGTACTGCCCGTCAATCAGCTTGTAGGCTTCAAACGGTTGATGCCGATCGCGCCGCCAAAATTCGGGGTTGTAAATAATGTAGTACAAAACCCCTAACCCGGCATAAATCGACATTTTCTCGTCGTACTCTCCACCGGGTTTGTGAGACACCATTTCCAATGCTAAGATCGGCACAACCTCGTTTTCTTCCCAGACAGCATAGCTGCGGCGAGATTTGCCTCCTTTTCGGCGCTCCACCCCCAAACTGAGAAACCCGTCGGGGACGACAGGCACTTTGGGACTGATTCCTGTGGTGTGATACACCGCCATATCCACCCCAAAGTACCAATCCATGCGATCGGACCAAATACCGGTCAGGACAAACAACAATAGGTTGGGTAGCAGATTCTGGTCTTCGTTATCCACAGGCGTATCGTCCGAACAGGGCAGGTCTTCGGTGGACGGCAAGCTTAATTTTAGTTCTGGGGAAATCATGGCAGTTAACTTCCATTGAGATCGTTAACCTGATTTTAGATTATAGCAACTTTTTTTGAATTGGGAATTTTTAATGCGGTAAAGTTTTTAATTCAACGGGTTCGCACTATATCTAATCAGGAAGAAGCAATAACATTTTGTTTGTTGAAATATCCCAATTTCAGCTAAACTTAAAAATACACCCCACAACTAGGAGAACTCACAGTGGAAGTTCTAGACATCAAACACAATATCGAAACTTTGTCCGATCGACTGGGTACAACCCAGGACTATCTTTGACATCCCCGCACTCACAGCCAAAATTCAAGACTTAGAGCAAATCTGCGCCCAACCAGCATTTTGGGACGACCAAGATCGAGCTCAAGAAACTCTCCAAGAACTCAATGACCTCAAATCTCACTTAGAACAATACAGCAATTGGCAAACTAGCTTAGAAGATGCTAAAGCTATTTTAGAACTGCTGGAGTTAGAAGCCGACGAGTCCCTGTTCCAAGAAGCCTCATCGAGTCTTTCTCAGTTAACCCGCGAACTCGACCAGTGGGAACTGCAACAATTACTATCTGGACCCTACGATGAAGGCGGCGCTGTTTTGACAATTAACGCCGGGGCCGGCGGCACAGATGCTCAAGATTGGGCCGAAATGCTGCTGCGGATGTACACCCGCTGGGGGGAAAGTCAAGGTTACAAAGTACATTTAATGGAAATTTCCGAGGGAGAGGAAGCAGGTGTTAAATCGGCTTCTTTGGAAATTGTCGGCCGCTACGCTTACGGTTATATGCGATCGGAAAAAGGCACTCACCGCTTGGTCAGAATTTCGCCTTTTAATGCTAACGACAAGCGTCAAACCAGTTTTGCGGGCGTGGAAGTGATGCCAATTCTCGATCGATCCGTACAGTTGGACATTCCAGAAAAAGATTTGGAAGTCACTACTTCCCGCGCTGGCGGCAAGGGCGGGCAAAACGTTAACAAGGTAGAAACCGCAGTCCGCATCGTTCACCTTCCTACTGGTTTGGCCGTCCGCTGCACTGAAGAACGCAGTCAGTTGCAAAATAAGGAAAAAGCTTTGGCATTACTCAAGGCTAGGCTGTTGGTGATTGCGAAAGAACAGCGGGCTTCGGAAATTGCCGAGATTCGCGGCGATATGGTGGAGGCGGCTTGGGGCCAGCAAATTCGCAATTATGTTTTTCACCCATACCAAATGGTCAAGGATTTGCGTACTGGGGTGGAAACAACCGCCATCGCAGATGTGATGAACGGCGAATTAGACCCGTTTATTCAAGCTTATCTGCGCCAGGAAAATCAGTTGATAGCCCAAACTGATTCAACCGCGCGAATCTAATTCGCGCCTTGACATACAAAGTCTGGCTGTGCAAACTAAAGAATCAAGAGCGGTGATGGCAGCGGATTTGCTATAATTTTGGGGTTTTTGCCGATCGCCCGACCTTCAACAGGTCGCGCGGTCAAAAACCTTGATATGATAAAACTTGATCTGACAAACACTAAGGAGAAATAATGACCCAAGTTGTAATAGGCGAAAATGAAGGGATTGAGTCAGCCCTGCGACGGTTTAAGCGACAAGTTTCTAAAGCGGGTATTTTCCCCGACATGAGAAAGCACCGCCACTTTGAAACTCCGTTGGAAAAGCAGAAGCGCAAAGCTATTGCCAGAAGGACTAAGAGACGCTTTCACCGCAATAACAAACCCTAGAATTATTAGCACTAAATTGATTCGGCAGATACAATGCCTTGCGATTCTAGTACCGCAGCGACTCGGAGAATCACCGCTTCGCTGTAGGGAGCACCAATAATTTGTACCCCCAAGGGCAAAGCGCCGGGCCGCTGTACGGGCACGCAAAGAACGGGCAAGCCAATAAATGATAGGGGTTGGGTGAACAGTCCGAGATTGGGACGCACTAAGATTTCTTGTCCGGCTATTACCATTTTCTCGACGCCAATTTCAGGGGCAGCTATCGGGGTTGCGGGTGCGAGGATGATGTCTGTGTGTTGGAATATTTCGCGAATTCGATCGCGGTACCACTGTCTGAATCTCTGCGCTTGCAAGTACCAAGTCGCAGGGATCAGGGTTCCCGCTAAAAAGCGATCGCGCGTGGCAGGATCGAAGTCTTGAGGGCGCGATCGCAAGTTGTCTAAATGCAAGTTTCCCCCCTCGCAAGCGGTAATGATAAATGCCGCAGCCCTGGCGCGATCGGATTCCGGTATGCTGACTGTTGCAAGCCCCCCTATTTTTGGGGGGTTTGTTGTTTTTTCTGTGCTTATACCACAATCCAAAACATTTGTCAAGGCTTTAGCAACTATTTCTACAGCATCCATTGCTTCCGGTTCGGCCCCTGTGGCGAAATAGCCGTCAGCAACAGCAATTCGCAATCCTTCGATGCCTTGATTTAACTGCGACGAACAAAGTTCTGGCGGGCGTTGAGTGCAAACTGGGTCACGAGAATCAGGGCCTTGCAGGATATCGTACAGCAGCGCCATATCTCTGATCGATCGCCCAAACGGCCCCACACAATCCAAACTACTCGAAAATAAATAAGCGCCAGCCCTGGATAAACGGCCGTAAGTAGGCTTAAACCCAAAGACACCACACAAAGCAGCCGGTACGCGGATGGAACCGTTAGTATCAGAACCGAGGGTGATGGGTACAAAACCGGCGGCGACTGCTGCTGCGGAACCGCCACTGGAACCACCAGCGATGCGCGTAGTATCGTGGGGATTGCGAGTCGGGCCGTAGTGGCTGTTTTCCGTGACGAAACCGTATGCGTACTCGTCCATGTTAAGAGTACCTACGAGCACAGCCCCGGCTTGTTTTAGTCGGGCGACCACCGCCGCGTCCTGGGTAGCCGGAGGATTGTCAGCGTTGATTTTTGACCCAGCTAGGGTAGTAATTCCGCCGATGTCGTACAGGTTTTTGACTGCGAAGGGAACACCTGCTAAAGGGCCTGGGTTTTGGTTATTTGCGATCGAATTATCAATATTTTCGGCTGCTGCGAGTGCGCTTGATGCAGTGATTGCAGTAAAGCAATTAAAAGCTTTATCCTTAACAGCAATCCGTTCCAAAGCAGCACTTACCGCCTCTGTAGCCGTAACCTTACCACATTTAACAGCCGCTGCCGTAGCAACCGCATCAGCCTTCTCTAAAAAACATCTGCGTTCATCTGCGTTCATCTGCGGTTAAAAATCTAAGGTTCAAACACCGGCGCGACTTCTACTTCTTGAGGTAAAGGGAATTCAGTAACGAGTCGGGCGATCGCAGCTATCCTCTCGAAGTTTACCACAACGCCTGGACGATGTTGCGGGTCTAAGGGTAAGTTTATCAGTTCAGCGGTGCGATCGACATATTCTTCTATATTTATCATTAGTCCATCCCAAACAACATCAGCGTTCATCCGCGTACATCTGCCCTCATCTGCGGTTGAAAATCTAAGATTCAGATATAGGTGCGATCGATTATTGTATCGTAATCGCGATCGGGCTGTCAGTTGTTATTGCTCAGTTTTTTATATTCCTCAGATTGTCTGATATCATCTAAAGGAGATTTTGGCTCTAGTGGTTCATCAGGACAAAACTTTATAGATGTCTGCGTTTTTACCGACTGAAAACTTTTATTAACTTCTATTTTAAGCTTTCCTTTTTGCCAACCTTTGGCACCTATTTTGAGGATTTGACAATCGATTCCTTCTTGAGGGGAACTCCAGTTTATATCCCCTGCAGGAATTGTTGTTTCTTCATTAATCGACAGAGATTGCATCCAATAAGATATCGATTTATTGCGAGATTCCTTTTCTACGGCCTCGATATAATTTAGTATATAATCAAACTTCTTAGCGACTAGCTCTTTAAACCTCCGCACCGTAAAAGTAGCTTTATCCAATAACAAAACATCATCCTCGCCGTCTAGTATATCATATTTTTTATTTATTTCAAATTCTTCGTTCATTTTTTTAACAAAATTCTGCTGATTCCTCTTTTCTACCATTTTAAGCTATCTGAGTCAAGGTGGTAGAGACACAATTTGCGATCGCACTTTCCCAACTCAAACACTGACAGTTTGCCGCAACTTCTCAACTGCAACATCCAGCGGAGGCAAAGCAAAATCCTCAGCATCCATTAATTCCTTAACCTTCTCAAAAATCTCAACCTCCGCCTCTTCCTGATCCGTCAGCTTATCATAAAAATAAGGGTCAGTAAACCACTGCTCAAAAGCAAACCTTAACACCCCATTCGGGTCAAGCATAAACTGCCAATACTTAGAAACTCGGTTATCAACTACTTCAAACAGCGGTGCAGGAGTCTGTATGGGATAATAACTGTAATTATCATCACAAATATAGTACCAAACTATTCCCTGCCACGATCGGATAGCATAAACAACATATTCCTTGCCCACCGTCAACGGCAATTCAACTTTTTTAGTATAACCTCGGGCCGGATCAATATAATTTTCCGGTAGAACTTCCCCAGTATTAGCAATACAGCGAACAATCATAACTTGTCTACCTATAAATTCTTAGGTGCTATTTTAGGATATTGTCGTTTAAACTTTAATTCAACTTGTTGCAAAATTTCCCCGTTTTCAAACCAGTGCACTTGTACGGAAGCTCCATTAATTGTAAAAGCCTGAATGCTAGTTATTTTGTACCAGTCTTCGGGATTACCTCCATAGAGGGCAACCAGTCTGGAAACATCCCCTAGTATATCGCCTGGCCCGCCCTGAATTGCTCTACAATTACCAGCTTTAGCATCTTGCAGGAGCAATTGCTCTAGTAAATTTCTCGGACTCTCATCGGGAATAGCACCTTGATTCACAATTTAACAGCTTCAAATATTGTTTGTCAAACCGGATAAAAACTAATTTTAGCAGGTGCAGTTTCCGCCAGCAATTTTCCGCGCGAAATTACATACCGAACCGCAGCGCGCCTCCTAATTGCGTCATAACAATCCTCAGCATCCAACACAATCAAATTTGCAGGTTTTCCCGCCTCTATCCCATAATTCTCATCTCCCAAATTGAGAGTTTTTGCACCGTTGACAGTGACCATATTAAAACAAGCTTCTATCTCAGGCATTCCCGTCATCTGACAAACATGAACCGCCATATGAGCGACATCCAACATATTTCCCGTACCTAAACTATACCAAGGATCTTGCACGCAGTCGTGACCAAAACTCACATTCAATCCCTGCTGCCACAACTCCTTAACTCGCGTCACCCCACGGCGTTTGGGATAAGTATCAGCGCGACCTTGCAGGGTGATATTAATTAAAGGATTGGCAATAAAATTAATTCCCGATTTTGCCAAACTTCCCATCAGCTTAAACGCATAAGCATTGTTGTAAGAACCGAAGGCCGTCGTGTGGCTAGCTGTCACCCGCGCACCAGCCCCGCTTCTTATCGCATAAGCCGCTACCACCTCCAAAAATCTCGACTGTTCATCGTCGATTTCATCGCAGTGAACATCTATTAATCTATTGTATTTTTCAGCAAGTTCAAAAATTCGCTCAACCGACTTCACCCCATCTTCCCGCGTCAACTCATAATGCGGAATTCCGCCCACAGCATCCGCACCCATATCCAGAGATTTCTCTAAAAGTTTGTCATTTTCTGGACTTCCGTAAATCCCGTCTTGGGGAAAAGCCACAACTTGCAGAGTCATCCAATCTTTGACTTGTTCTCGAACTTCCAAAAGTCCTTGCAAAGCAGTCAGCGTCGGTTCGCTAACATCAGCGTGACTGCGGACAAACAAAATTCCTTGAGACGCTTGCAGCCTTAAAGTTTCTACAGCCCGTTTTTTGACATCATCCAGAGTTAAACTTTGCTTCCGTTCCCCCCAGATTTGAATTCCCTCGAACAAAGTGCCGCTTTGATTCCATCGCGGTTCCCCCGCAGTCAAAGCCGAATCGAGATGAATGTGCGACTCCACAAAAGGAGGACTAACTAATTTGCCTTGAATGTCGATTTCGCGTTTCCCAAGTTCTGAGATGTGCGGCGAAACGGCGACTATTTGCTCATTCTCAATAGCAATATCTACCGTTGGGCGATCGCCCGCACCTAACAAACGACATTCGCGCAGAACAATGCTATACTTTTGCTCAGGCATGACAATTGCACCTATTTTAATACTTGTAAACTTTATCTTTCCGGCGTTGCGATTCCGTATAGTGAGGCAAAAAGAATTCCCCAATCACTTGCGAATCCCCTCCTTCTCCTCCTCTGCGTCCTCTGCGCCCTCTGCGGTTAAAAAATCTTACTCAAAAAACCCACCTATAACAATAATCACCAAAAAGAAAGCGCAACTACAAATCGCCAACATCAGACAATCTCAAACTCCAGATTGTGATTTTTCACAAAATCAAAGGTAAAATGGTCAACCACATTAGTATTGCTCAATTCCAGATTATAAAAATCAACAAAATCCGCATCAAAATACGGCCCAGCGTGCCAAGTACCCACATCTAACTTAATAAAACAATTGCCCGGAATCCGAAAAGCAGCCATATCCTCTAAACTCGGTTTATAGCTATCCCCAGGAGGCGCAACCGCCATCAACCAATCCTTCCCCTCCAAAGAACCCAAACACTGAGTACATTGAACGTGTCGCGTAATTTTGCCAAACTTGCGACCTTTATGGTGCAGCCGCATAATGTAAAATCTAGGAATACCATTTTGCAACTTTAACTGAGCATCCTCAGCATCGAAAGACTTGCCATCAACAGCCGCAAAGATAACTTGACCGTAACGCCGAAAATTCTCCGGTGTCACCCATTGTGCGGACAACTGCTTAGTCGAAATTGATTCGCTCATAAATCCCAACACCCCTAGCTTTCTCCGTCATAAATATTCTAATATAAATAGTAAGAACACTGGATTTATACTCTGGGCGCAGCCAGGAACAGGCTTTGCCACTTGTTTCACAAAAAACTTAATTGATTTACTGCCCAAGCGCTACAGACAGTACCTATCTTCTGCTTCCTCTTCATTCTCTTCCTACCCTTCGGGAACGGCTTCGCCGAACGTGTCCTTCGCGTCTTCGCGGTTCGTTAAAAAGATATTAATTGAGCTCGATCGCCCAAAACACCCTTACAATCAAAAGCAGCACACTGCTGCAAAAAACGAGCCGGAATATCAGGACGAGCACCCCAATGCAAATGCAAATAAGAAGCGTGCACCTGACAAACTCCCCAACCTTCAGCAACCGCCTCAACTTCCCCCCGCTTCCCATACCTCCAACTGTGATAAACTGGATTAGTCGGTTCCACAGTTAAGTGCGATCGATGAAACTCATGTCCCCAAACCTCATCAAGAGCAGTTAACACCGAACTATCCCTCACGGCCACCGCTTCTCGGTATCCCAGCGTCAAACGCTTTCCCATCGCAGCAGCAGTTTCCAACACTCCCACCCCTGGCCAAGAATTGCCATCGAAGTCTACAATAGAATCGCACAAATACATCAAACCGCCGCACTCCGCATAAGTCGGCATTCCCGAAAAAATAGCACTTCTTACCGCATCCCGAATTAAAACATTACCGCTCAATTTTTGAGCAAACACTTCGGGAAAACCACCACCAAAATATAACCCTTGCACATTGTCAGGAAAAACAGCGTCATCAAGCGGGCTCCAAAATACCAACTCCGCACCCAACTCTTCCAACAAATCAAGATTGTCCTGATAGTAAAAATTAAAAGCCCGATCGCGCGCAACTGCAATCCTCACTCCAAATTGTTTTCCCAAAGTGTTGACAACATCATCTTTTTTAGTTATAATCGTGGAAGGGAGACTGTGCCAACCCGAAAGTTGCTCAGGCCCCTCACCCCCCTCATTTCGAGTTGCAGCCAACAAAGGCAAAAGTTGCTCCCAGTCAAAACTAACATCCGCCAAATCAGCTAATTTATCGATCGCAGCATGAAGATTCGGCAACTCCTCAGCCGGAATCAGCCCCAAATGTCGATCGGGAATAGTAACAGCTTCCTCCCTACGCAAAACGCCCAAAATAGGTAAATTGAGCGGTTGGAGAGCATCTTGAAGCAGTTCCAAATGTCGATCGCTCGCCACCCGATTCAGCACCAAACCAGCGAATTTAAGGTCAGGGTTAAAAGAACGAAAACCGTGCGCGATCGCAGCCACAGAACCAGAGAGCCTGCTGCAATCTATCACAAACAATACCGGCAAATTCAGCAAATAAGCAACATGAGCCGTAGAAGCAAAGGAAAAATCATAATTGCCTTCTTCTTTTCGATAATTAATCCGTGTATTCGTGTCAAAATCCGTGTCGTGGCTTCGTGATTCCTGATTCCTTCGACTCACTCCATCAAATAGTCCCATCACCCCTTCAACTAAGCCATAATTCGCATCTTGAATATGACGAGAAAAACACTTTTTTACATAAGATTCAGAGGTTAATATCGCGTCTAAATTCCGACAGGGCCGACCAGTGACAAAAGCATGAAACATCGGATCGATGTAATCCGGGCCTACCTTAAAAGATTGAACATTCAAGCCGCGACGGATTAAATAAGCTAAAAGGGCGATCGTCACAGTAGTCTTTCCCGCACCGCTGCGTTCGCCAGCAATTACTAAAGTCATAGTTCTAGATTAGTTACAAAAAATACAGAAAGCAGACAAGTGATAAAGTTATGAGTAGTGGTCTTGAACTTCTCAAATAATACATATTTAAGGAACCGCGAAGACGCGGAGGGCGCGAAGGAAGAATGAGAAGAAGAGAGGTAGTTTAGTGGCTTTTGGGAAGTAATTTAGAGTTTTGAGTCCAAGAACATTATTAATTCAAAACTCAAAACTCATAACTCATAACCCCTAAAAAAGTAGGGCAGACATTGCCTGCCCCACTGAATATTAACTCAATCCTTCTTCCTTCTTCCTTCTTCCTTCTTCTCTCTTTTTACCGCTTAGCCAACTTCAGCATTTGAGCCGTCACTGCCAAACTTTCTTCGTAAAGCACGTCCCGGCCCCAACTCTGCAAGTGCTGGCCCAGCAAGTGTTCCGTCACCTGATCGAACAGAGGACTCACCTGGTTAAACCGATCGGTTTGAGCGCCGCCCTTCGTTTCCATCCGCATACAGCCACCCACTTCCGAACATAGAACTGTACCGCAGTCAGCCTTTTCGTTCGTAGAATTCAAACGCAGAGCAATCAAATCGCCCGGGACATCGCCCGTATCAGCAGTAGGAATAGCAGCCAACTCGGCTTCTACAACTCGTTCGTCCGGCCCCGCGAATTTAATTCGCTTGATTTGGTAATCGCCCTCTTCTTGTTTGAAAGCAACCGGACGCCACTGAAGCCGGCTCGCCAGCCAACCCAAATACATCAGCGCTTGCGTAGAATTGTCCTGTTCGTAATCGATCGTCACCCGATCGATTTCCCGAATCGCAGCGCGACGTTCCGGGGCGTCAAAAGCCTCAGCAGCCAACTCCTGCCACGCAGCCAGCCGGCGCCAATTCAGATCCGCGATCGGAATTCCCTCCTCGATCAGACTGTGCATCAACAGCAATTCAGCTTCAGACTCGGCAAAGCTGCTAGAGTCAACAATCACAGAACTGCTAATTGTCGCCAGTCGCTGGAACAAACCTCGATCGGCATCAGGATTCGCTTTCCACCACAACAGCGTCGGCAAATCCGGGATCGTCAACGCCGTCACGATGCCGCTCACCCGTTCCAGCGCTGCTTCCGTACCCCGGAGTGTAATGTACTCGCAGCAGATCAGATTGCCGGTGGTGCGCTTGTGAACCGGACAATAAGCAGCCACTTGAGCCTGCACGCCCGTATCTTCCCCCGCCGTCGGACACAGAGCAATAATCCGGCAGGGATTGGCAGCCACGATCGCATCAGCCACCCCCGAACCCCCCGAACCCAAACCACTCGATCCCATCTCCTCGCCATTGGAATTTTTGCGAGCCACTTCTTCCCGCAAAGTCGCCAGCAATTCAGCATTAGGTTTGCCAGTTCTCGGCAGCCCGTAAGCTTTTTGAGCCGCCCTGATGCTAGATGCCGTCATCGGCCCGGTAATACCGTCCACCGGCCCGTCGTAAAACCCCAGATCCGCTAATAACCGCTGAGTTTCTTCGGGTTCGTAGACTACAAAAGTAAAAGTTGTTGCCCTACTAGCGATCGGAACATCGCCTTTTGACCCAGATTCTCTGTAACTTTCCCAGATTTGACTCAATTCTGCCTCTATCTGGTCGAGCGACACATCTTTAGGATTTTGCAGCGAAACCAGAGGCGGAGCTTTCATAGGTGTCATCGTCATAAATCTTCTCTCCCTTGTGATCAGTCATTAGTCATTGGTTATTAGTCATGGGTCATTAGTTAGTAGTTATTAGTTAGTAGTTATTAATTAGTAGTTATTAGCTAATCACTAATACTAATGCTGACCAATAACTAATGACTAATAACTGCTGACTAATCACTCTTAAAGTCTGCGCCACTTGCGGCCGTCTCTGTTAATTAGCAGTTCTGCTTCCGCCGGTTCCCAAGTACCCGCTTCGTATTTAGGAACCAACTCTTGGTCGTTGGACGATTCCCACTCCATCAGCGCCGGCGTTACCACCCGCCAAGCTTCTTCCACTTCATCAGAACGGGTAAACAAAGTTTGGTCGCCCAGCATACAGTCAATTAACAGTCGATCGTAAGCATCCGAAGATGTCACCCCAAAGGAAGAACCGTAACTGAAATCCATATCCACCGTCCGCGTCCGCAAATCCGGCCCCGGCATTTTCGCCTCAAACCTCAGCGAAATCCCCTCGTTCGGATGCACGCGCATAGTCAAAACGTTAGGAGTAGTTTGTTGGGCCGCGGACTGAAAGATTAGCAGCGGAACTTCGCGGAACTGAATCGCAATTTCGCTAACTTTTTTCGGCAACCGTTTGCCCGTTCGCAGGTAAAAAGGCACTCCCTGCCAGCGCCAGTTGTCAATCATAAACTTCATCGCCACAAAAGTCGGCGTTGTCGAGTTGGGAGCAACCCCCGGTTCTTCGTGATATCCCGGCACCTGTTTGCCCTTCATCCAACCTGCGGAATACTGACCCCGAATCGCTGAGAAGTCCAAGTTATTCAAATCGGCCAAGCGAGTTGCTTGCAGAACTTTCATCTTTTCGGTGCGGATGCTGTCAGCGTCGAGCGAGTTCGGCGGTTCCATCGCCGTCAGACAGAAAATCTGCATCAAGTGGTTTTGCAGCATATCCCGCAACGCCCCAGATGATTCGTAGTAACCCGCCCGGTCTTCTACGCCTACTGTTTCTGCAACTGTAATTTGTACGTGATCGACAAATTGGCGATTCCACAGGGGTTCAAAAATCGCGTTAGCAAACCGGAACACCATTAAATTCTGAACAGTTTCTTTACCCAAATAGTGGTCGATCCGGTAAACTTGCTGTTCTTGGCAAACCTGCTGCACGACTCGGTTGAGAGCTTTTGCCGAACTCAAGTCGCGGCCGAAGGGTTTTTCAATTACCAAGCGGTGTTTTGCTGGGTCAACCAACATTTGAGCCGCGCCCAGTTGCCTAATTGCTTCTGGGAAAAAGTTGGGGGAAACTGAGAGATAAAATATGTGATTGCCGCGAGTTCTCCTTTCTTCGTCGAGTTCCGCTAAGAAAGCTTTGAGTTTTTGATAGCTTTCCGGGTTGTCAATGTCGCCGGGACAGTAGTACAAACCTTTAGCGAAATCTTGCCAAAATTCTTCATTGCCAATGCCGCCGCCAAATTCTTCAATGCCTTCGCGCATTTGCTCTCGGAAGTAATCGTGACTCCAAGGGCGGCGGGCTACTCCCACGACGGTAGTTTCCGGTGGCAAGCGTCGATCGCGCTTCATCTGATAAATTGCAGGTACCAGTTTGCGCTGGGTGAGATCCCCAGAAGCTCCGAAGATTACCAGAATTTGTGGTTCCGGCACCCGTTCTTTTCGCAAACCGACCCGCAGTGGATTTTCAAGTAGCGTTACCATTATTTATTTTCCTTGTTCTAGTGGTGTTAACCCTGCCAAGACACCATGATAGTTTGCGGTCATTTCTGCTAGTTGCTGGGTGAGAGAGTTAAACGATTCTTAATACTGCTAGAGGAGGCAGATGATTTTGCTCTCTAGGAACTATGACATCCATTAATCTCAAAATTCCTAGAGAGGATTTAAGACTCAGCATTTAAGAACCCAAATAATTATCTATTCCGATTGCTAAATGCTTCTGCCTTTCAGGATACAGATATCTGCCTAAGCGACCGGTGACAACTTCTGGACTTTCTCTTGCAAGGAATCCATCAGGGATTGGAAGGGCCCGACAAATTTTGCAATCCCGTCGAGGAGCAAGTCTTCCATCACTTTGTCCAGGTTGATGTCGATGTCGGGATCTTTGAGACTTTGGATCAGCGTGTAAGCTTCTTCAACGTTGTTCTCAATCCGGGGTGCGACATCACAGTGGTCGAAACAAGCTTCCACGGTGTTCGGCGGCAAAGTGTTAACTGTGTCCGGGCCGATTAGTTCATCGACGTACATGACATCGCTGTAGTTGGGGTTTTTGGTGCTGGTGGAAGCCCACAGCAAGCGCTGCACTTTCGCTCCTTTGGCCGCTAAAGCTTGCCAGCGATCGCTCGCTACGATCTCTTTATACTTCTGGTAAGCTATCTTCGCATTGGCGATCGCAATTTTCCCCTTCACCGCTTCCAGTTTGGCTTTTGTGGAAATATCTGTGACATTTTTGAGTTTCTCGTCAATCTTGCCATCGATATTAATGTCGATCCGGCTCAAGAAGAAACTGGCAACAGAAGCAATATTGCTAATATCCAAACCTTTAGCCACCCGCGCTTCCAAACCGCGAATGTAAGCCCAGAAGGTTTCGACGTAGCTGTCAACGGAGAACAGTAAAGTCACGTTAACGTTAATGCCTTCGCTGATGACTCGCTCGACTGCGGGCAAACCTTCAGCGGTTCCCGGAATCTTAATCATCACGTTTTCTTTGCCGAGGGCTTGGTAATAGCGCATGGCTTCGCTAATCGTGCTTTCTGTGTCGTTGGCGATCGTCGGTGGCACTTCAATGCTAATGTAGCCATCCAAACCCTTCGACTCTGCGTAAACTGGGGCGAAGATGTCGCAAGCGTTGCGGATATCTTCAAATACCAGAGATTCGTAAATGTCCATTACAGATTTACCGGCCCGGATGCCCGCTTCGATATCCGCGTCGTAAATCACATTACCTGCGATCGCTTTCTCAAAAATAGCCGGATTAGATGTAATCCCGCGCAGTCCCCGACTTTCAATCATCTGTTTGAGTTCGCCGGACTCGATCAGATCGCGAGTCAAATTGTCCATCCAGATACTTTGGCCAATTTCTTTGATTTCTAACAGGTGATTCATTGGTGTTGCTGTCATTACTGTAACTCCTACAATTTGATAGCTGTTTATTGGGACTTGGAAATTGAAAAGTGAAAATTGGTAATTGAAAATTGGCAATGGGGAATTGGTAATTGGGAGTCGAAAGTTATAAGTTAAAACCCTCTTCCTTCTTCCTGACATCCGTTACATCCGTTACATAATCCGTTGCCGAACTTCCCTCTTCCTTCACTCTTGGACGGTTCTAGGATTGCGCGATCGATCTTGAATAAAAGACTCGACCATCGCTACATTTTGTTTACTGCCGATAATCAAGGGCGATCGCTCGTGCAGTTTGGTCGGCACAACGTCTAAGATGTCTTGAATGCCTGTGCTGGCACGCCCGCCGGCTTGCTCCATCAAAAACGCCAAAGGAGCCGATTCGTAGAGCAAACGCAATTTTCCCTCGGGTTGTTTGACAGTTCCGGGGTACAAAAACACGCCTCCCTGGAATAAAATCCGGTGGAAATCTCCCACCAAAGCCCCGCCATACCGGGCGGTGTAGCCTTCGCTGCGGTGTACGTAGCGAATGTAGTCTCTCAAAGATTCCTCCCACTGCCAGAAGTTGCCTTCATTAACGCTGTAAATCGGGCCGCGTTCGGGAACCTTAATGTTTTCGTTAGCTAGAATAAACTCGCCCAAACTGGGATCGAGAGTAAAGGAATGAACACCCTGACCGATCGAATAAACCAGCATGGTACTCGGGCCGTAGAGCACATAACCAGCGGCAATTTGTTTGTGTCCATGTTGCAGCAAGTCGGAAGCAGAACCGTCTTCATCGTCCCCCTCTTGCTTGCGGATGCTGAATATTGAGCCGACATTGAGATTGATGTCAAGATTGGAAGAACCGTCTATAGGGTCGTAGAGCAGACTGTAGCGTCCGATCGGACAATTTTCGGGAATGTAGTAGGGTTTTTCCATTTCCTCGGAAGCCAAGCGGCAGACAAGTCCGCTTTGCTGGAATACCGAGATAAACACTTCATTGGCATAGATATCCATCTTTTTGACGGATTCTCCCTGCACGTTCGTAGCCCCTGTAAACCCCAAGGCATCTGCCATTAATCCGGCTCTGCTGAGCCGCCTTGCGATCAGCTTGGCCGCCAGCCCGATGCGATTCATCAGGGCACTCAGATCCTGAGCATCTGTTGAAAAGCTGTGAAGTTGCTGGAGTACGTGACGGGATAGAGTTGTGCAATCGCGATCTAAGGATTGCACCTGCTCGATCGGGCCCAGGCGGGTTTCCCCTGTCGGCGCGTTTACCATGATTTTGATGTTCTCCCTGTCTTGCTGCTCTAGATTTGGGTTCGATGGAGTCCTTGACACTTGCTCCTGAATCGGCTAAAAGACCGATCCTCCCCCAACTTCTATCTTAGGAAGGGTTTTGCCAAAGGGCGTCGAACTTTAGGTGAATTTTAGATCCGCATCGAAAATTGAGGAGTTCGATCGACTGTTGAGCCGGAAAGTGTATCAAAAATCACTAAAATTTTTAATTAACCGCAGAGGACGCAGAGGGCGCTGAGAGAGAAAGTGGCGATAGAGAAGCCTACGAACGTTGGCTAGCATCTCAAAAAGACCGACAACTTCCTTTGCGCGAAGAAGATGTAGAACCTATTGTTAATTTGCCGGAATTGCTTGCAGGCATTTACGATCGCGTCGGCTATGATTATCGGCTCGATTACGATCAAGATCCCGTACGTAAATTTTCGCCAAAGGTGATATGACACTCCAAAATTCTGGGTAAGGTATCCATAGAAATACGGTAATTGAAATTTAAGCAAATATACAGAGTCCGTCATTGACTTTTCTATTGACTTGTTTGAAATATACTCAAACACTCAATTTACATTGCATAAATTTTTCAAAATTTGGGTTTTAAAAACCAAAATATAAAATGTTTGTTGGTACTCATCAACCCAGGATAATGCTATGGATATTGTTGAACAAATTCCCCAGAACTTAGTCAAACACTATCAAATTAAAAAGCTACTCGGAGAAGGCGGTAGTAGCACAACTTATGAAGCCGTTGACCTCGAAACACACCAGCGAGTCGCACTCAAAGCTTTGTCTTTACAGAAGATGAATGACTGGAAAGTCCTGGAACTATTTGAACGAGAAGCCAATGTTTTATCAAAATTGAATCATCCGGGAATTCCGCGTTATTTGGATTATTTTTATGTCGATACTCCCGATAACCGTTGTTTTTATATAGTACAAGAACTGGCCCAAGGGCAATCTCTAGCCAGTTTAGTCGAAAATGGCTGGCACGCTAGTGAACCTGAAATTCAACGCATTGCAACACAAATTTTGGAGATTTTAGTTTATCTCCATTCACAGACACCACCTGTGATCCACCGGGATATTAAACCAGAAAATATTGTTTTCAAATCGCCGATCGATTCCCACAAAGAAAAAGACTGGGCAGTCTGCTTAGTAGATTTTGGAGCAGTGCAAAACACTTATTACAATACTTTAATGCGAGGAAGTACCGTAGTTGGAACCTATGGTTATATGGCTCCAGAACAATGTCTCGGACAAGCCGTACCTGCAACAGATTTATATGGTTTAGGAGCGACATTGTTGTATTTACTAACCCACCGTTCCCCCGCCGAATTACCAACAAATATACTAGAGAAAGATTTTCGCTCTCAAATTCAGATTTCTTCAGCATTTGCCGATTGGTTAGGAAAAACGATCGCGCCAGATTTAGAAAACCGCTTTCGATCGGCAAAAGAAGCGCTTGAATCTCTTCGCAATCCTCGAATAGTTAACGTTAAATCCAATCCGACGCAATGGAAAAAGCGCCTCAAAATAGGAATTGCTGCTATTGCTACTGTTGCTGTTTTCAATCACTTTAAATATCCCATCCTCAACCGGATTGGATTTACCCCCAATGCAGTTGTCGAGGCTGCCAGCCAGGGAGATACTAACACTATTAGGCATTATCTGGATCTTGGTATTAGTGCCAATAGCAGGATAGGCGATCACAACTTACTACACTTTGCTGGCTCAAAAGAGGTGGCAGAATTGTTAATTGCCAAGGGTGTAGATGTCAACGCTAAGGGTACACATGGCGGTACCCCATTACACATCGCTGCTATGTTCGATCGCATAAAAGTAGCACAGACGCTAATTGCTAAAGGTGCAGATATTAACGCCAGGACAGAAAGTCAATATTTTAATAGAACTCCTCTGTTCTTTGCCCGATCGCCTGAAATGGCCAAGTTGCTGATTGCTAAAGGTGCGGATGTCAATGCCAAAAACAAAAATGGCTTGACTCCTCTACATACGGCGCGATCGAAGGCGATCGCACAAATACTACTCTCTGCGGGCGCAAAAGTTAACATCAAAGAAGAAAATGCCCGAAATGGCAAGGGTACAACTTTATTGCATAATGCAGCCAAAATAGGTTTTAAGGAGTTGGTACAACAGCTAATTAAAGACGGTGCAAATGTGGCGATTCTGGATAGTGAAAAAAGAACTCCCCTGCATCTTGCTGTCGATCGAGGATCTCAAGATATCGCTGAACTGCTAATTGCTAATGGCGCAAGGGTTAACGCTAGAAATGCGAACGGTCAAACTCCATTGTATCGAGCGATCGCGATCGGACACAATGAGATTTCTGCACTGCTAATTAACAACGGTACAGATGTCAATAATATAGATGGATCTGGCACAACTCCACTGCACAAAGCCGCACATTATGGCACTGTAGAAATCTTAAAATTGCTGATTGCTAAAGGTGCAGAAATTAATATCCAGGATAATCAAACAAAAACTCCACTGGATATCGCCGTAGACCTGAAACTTCAGGATACAGTGGCGCTGCTAATTAGTAAAAACCCAGATGTTAATAGTGAAGACAAAGAAGGCAGAACTTTACTGCATATCGCTGTCGATTTCAAACTTGAGGATGTAGCCAAACAACTCATTGCCAAAGGTGCATTCGTTAATGCCAAAAATAACTTGCTTCAAACTCCCCTGCATCTTGCTGTTGCTCAAGGCTCTCAAGATATCGCTGAACTGCTAATTGCTAATGGCGCAAGGGTTAACGTTAAAAATGAGAACGGTCAAACTCCGTTGTATCAAGCGATCGCGATCGGACACAATGATATTGCTGCACTGCTAATTAAAAACGGTGCAGATGTTAATAATAGAGATAAGTGTGACACAACTCCCCTGCACAAAGCCGCACATTATGGCACTGTAGAAATCTTAAAATTACTGATTGTTAAAGGTGCAACAATCAACGCTACAAACTGCTATGGCGACACGCCACTAAAGATAGTAGAAACCAACTGGAACCCCGACGGAGAAGCAGCAGCCAAAATACTGATATCTCGCGGTGCAACCTACTAATCATCCACAATCAACTCAGGCACAAAAATATGAAAACACTACAACAATCGGAAAAAATCATTGCTGAAAGATATCGCATTATCGGCAAATTAGGACAGGGTGGAGTTGGAATCACCTATGCTGCTGTAGATTTAAACAGCAATCAAAAAGTTGCACTCAAAGCTTTATCCCTGCGTCTGACAACTGAATGGAAGAAAATCGAGTTATTTGAACGAGAAGCAAAAACTTTATCGGGATTGAATCATCCGGGAATTCCTCACTACATTGACTACTTTCAAGTTGATACTTCTCAAGATCGTTGTTTTTATATCGCCCAACAATTCGCACCGGGAAAGTCTCTCGCACAGTGGATAGAAAATGGCTGGAAACCAAATGAAGCGCAAGTGCGTCATATCGCCTATCAATTGCTAGAAATTCTAACTTACCTGCAATCGCTGTTACCTGCTACTATCCACCGAGATATTAAACCTCAAAATATTATTCTGCAAAAAAATGGGCGAGTCTTCCTAGTGGATTTTGGCGCAGTTCAAAATACTTACCATCATACCGTTACTGGAGGCAGTACCGTTGTCGGAACCTACGGTTACATGGCACCAGAACAATTCAGAGGAAAAGCTGTATTGTCAACAGATTTGTATGGATTGGGAACCACGCTGCTTTTCTTGTTGACCCAGAAATTTCCATCGGATTTGCCCAGAGAAAAGCTGAAGGTAAAATTCCGCGATATCGTCTCTATTTCTCCAGAGTTTGCCGACTGGTTAGAGAAGGTAATTGAACCTGCAATTGAAGATCGATTTAACTCAGCAAAAGATGCTTTGTCAGCGCTGCGAGGGGAACAGCCAAGCGGGAATAATCCCGACAAAATGTTTAAGCGATCGCCCCAATCCCGAATTACTTTAATTGACACTAAACGGTGGTTATTAATCAAGATACACCCCGATCGTTCACCTAGCAAGCTCAAATGGTTTTTCCAGTTCATTCATCTGAGTTATAAATTTTTACTTCCATTCTCTTTGATTCTGGGATTTGTTCTATCTAGCTTGTCTTGTGAATACACTACAACCGATTGGCTACAGAGATTATCTGGGCTATTTTTCAATATATCAATCCTGGCTATAACAACATTTACCCTATTTTATGCTTTGATGTGGTTGTGTAGGACTGATTATCGTCAATTCACTAGACCAATTCAAATCCGTCCTCAAGATATCCAGCGGGTAAAGTTGAGGGGAATTCATCTGCCATTGCTCAAAAAATCGATGACTTTTTGCGGGATTCGCGCCAAGTCGCGTAACTATTGTTTTGGCTTATTTTTGCCGCAAGCTGAGAAAGAATGGTTGGTAGGGGAATTGAATGATTGTTTAAGTAAACTAAAATAAATCATTGTTGTTATCCACAGACTTGATAAAAAAACGTTTTTTTTCTGAGTGCGTGGATTAAATAAATGCGGAAGTATAGAAGATTTTATGTACTAATTTAGGCAATAATAATCATCAAAAAATCCTGGATTTGGCATGAGAATAAAACTATAAAGAATCTCGATATTTATGAAATATGACTGCCAAAGGGGAAGCCGATCGCACTTCTGGAATAGGTTGCTCAAATGATTACTGGAGAGCAGCGATCGCCTTTTCGATTGGTTATGCTTGACTCAAGGCGATCGTTTCTGCCAGTTTACTGACCAACAAAAATAAAGATGTTTGTGCTTAAATACCGTTAAGGCAAGAAATATCTCGCCCTGACTGGGGTAGTGTCGTTAAGCTCCTGTATCTCCTAAGCGTGAAGGTTCCATTGATGAGTAGTTCCCCAAGAAAGAAAAAAACAATCCTGTTTTTGGCAGCCAACCCCAAAAATACCACCCATGTGGACTTACAGAAAGAGGCGAAGGAAATTGCAGAGGGGTTGCAACGCTCTAAAAAGGCCGACAAGTTCCAACTGGAGCAACAGTGGGCGGTGACGCCAAGAGAAATGCAGCGAGCCGTATTAGATTATAAACCAGAGATTGTACATTTCTCTGGGCATGGTGCAGGAGAAGGCGGTTTAGCCCTAGAAGATGGCATGGGGCAGATTAAGCTAGTAAATGCCAAGGCTTTGGCAGCTTTGTTTGAGGCGTTTAATGAGTACGTGGAGTGCGTAATACTCAACGCTTGCTATTCAGAAGTGCAAGCGGCTGCGATCGCACGTCACATTCCATACGTTATCGGCATGAAGCAAACGGTGGGAGATAACGCCGCACGAGAATTTGCTGTAGGTTTTTACGATACGTTGGCGGCGGGGGAGTCGATCGAATTTGCCTATAAGTTGGGTTGCGTTAGCATCAGCATGGCTGGTATTCCCGAAGAGCTGACTCCGGTATTAAAGAAGAAGTCTGATTTTTCTGAGTTGGATGCAGCAGAGCGATCGCGCGATGCTTCTGTTGGTGATATCGTTGAGGAGCCGTCGCCTGTAGTGGAAAATGCGCGATTCTTGATCGTCGCACCTCCCGTTTCTCTTCTCAATTTAGATAACCCAGAAGGTTCTGTTAGTTTAGATTCACCCCTATATATTGATCGACCTCCCATTGAATCGGAGTGCTACGAAACTATTGTAAAACCCGCAGCTTTAATCCGAGTCAAAGCCCCCCGTCAAATGGGAAAAACTTCCTTAGTGCAGCGAATTTTAGACCACGGCAAGGAACAGGGATATCAAACGGCTTATTTAAACTTTCAATCGGCTGATGGCAGTTCCCTCACCAATATTGATGAGTTGTTGCAGTGGTTTTGTGGTGAGATTACCAATGAATTAAACTTAGAAGATAGGTTAGGAGAATATTGGAAAGGGGTTCTCGGCAGTAAAAATAAAAGCACGAAGTATTTCCAACGCTATCTACTATCGGACAGTGATCGGCCTGTTGTTTTAGGGTTAGATGAAGTCGATCGGATTTTTGAGCATTCAGAAATAGCCACCGACTTCTTTGGATTATTACGAGCTTGGCACGAGCGGGGAAAAAATGAGGTAATTTGGAAAAAGCTGAGGTTAGTCATTTCTCACTCTCAAGAAGTTTATATTCCTCTTAATATTAATCAGTCGCCATTTAATGTGGGATTGCCCATAGAGTTACCTGAACTCAATCAGATACAGGTAACAGATTTAGTGAATCGACACCGATTAAATTTGTCAAATCAAGAGATTTGTGACCTGATGGAAATGGTGGGCGGTCATCCTTATTTAGTGCGAGTTGCTCTCTACCAACTTGCCAAGGGGAGAATTAGCTTAGAGCGCTTGCTAAAAGTCGCTCCTACTGAAGAAGGCCCTTACTACGATCATTTACGACGGCATTTAGTTAACTTGGAAAAAGATACAGAACTAGCAGCAACAATTAGACAAGTGATTAACAGCGAAAAACCTGTAGAGATAAAAACGGGAGAGGCTTTTAAATTGCGAAGCATGGGGTTGATCAAATTTCAGGGAAATGCTGTAATGCCATTGTGTGGTTTGTATCGTCAATATTTTCGCCATCGCCTAGCAGCCTCTCCCCAACCGAATATGACTGCTGTGCAACAAACGAATAACCAATCAAGTTTGAACTTAGAGAGTAATTTAGGAACTATAATTTTCTCGGATGTTGTTAATTCCACCGCTTTATCCGCTGCCAACCAAAAGCTGACACTAGAATTAGTGAATCGAGATTTCAGGCTCATCCGAGACATCTGCGATAGATATCAAGGCAAAGTCCTTAAAGAAATGGGCGATGGTTTATTAATTTTCTTTCCAGAAAGTGCCGTAAAAGCAGTCGCCTGTGCCCTAGAAATACAACGAAATTTAGCCAAAGCTGCTACAACCTTACCTGCGAGTCATGTCCTCCAACACCGGATTGGTATTCACTTGGGGGAAATCTTCTTTTTTAATAATGATATCAGGGGCACTGGTGTAAATCTAGCGGCTCGTTTAGAAGGGAAAGCAGAGCCAGGAGGAATCTGTATTTCTGAAACAGTTTATCAAGTCGTTAGAACCCACTCAGATTTAAATGTGATTGACTTAGGCTTGCAAGAGTTAAAGGGAATTCCTGAACCTGTACGGCTGTACAAATTGATTCCTTAATTTTCTGATTTTCCACCTATGAATTAACAAGAACCTATGAAAGATTATCAATATCAAGTTGGAGGGAGCCTGCCTGCAAACGCCCCAACTTATGTCACTAGAAAGGCGGATGAAGAACTTTATCAAGCTTTAAAAGCAGGAGAATTCTGCTATGTTCTTAATTCCCGACAAATGGGAAAATCGTCCCTGCGAGTGCAGACAATGCAGCGCTTACAAGCAGAGGGAGTCGCCTGTAGTAGCATTGATATCACAGAAATTGGCACCTCAGATATTACGCCAGAAGAGTGGTATGCAGGGGTGATCGATAGCATCATCAGCCGATTAAATTTGTATGACGTTTTTGATTTAGATGAATGGTGGGAGGAGAATAGTTTACTATCGAATGTGAAAAAATTTAGTAAATTTATTGAAGAAGTATTGCTCAAAAACCTCTCAGAAAATATAGTAATTTTTGTCGATGAATCGGACAGTTTAATCAGCTTAAATTTTAAAATAGAAGATTTTTTTGCTGTGATTCGTGATTGCTATAATAATCGAGCTGATAAACCCGACTATCGTCGATTAACATTTACCATGTTAGGGGTAGCCACTCCATCAGATTTAATTCAAGACAAGGGACGCACTCCTTTTAATATTGGTCGAGGGATAGAGTTAACGGGGTTTCAATTAGCAGACGCCCAACCTTTGGCAGTAGGGTTAGGAACTCAAGCAGAAAATTCTCAAGCTTTATTAGAAGCAGTCTTATATTGGACTGGCGGACAGCCATTTTTAACCCAAAAAATTTGTAAGATACTGCTGGATAGTGCCAACTCTACACCCATTCAACATCCTGCTGAGTGGGTAGAAACTTTAGTGCGAGAAAAGGTGATTGAAAATTGGGAAGGACAGGATGACCCAGAACATTTAAAGACGATTCGAGGACGCATTTTACGCAGCGAACAACGGGCAAGTCTGTTGCTGGGAATTTATCAGCAAATTTTACAAAATAATGAAATAGCGGCTGATGATACTCCCGAACAAATGGAACTGCGATTAACTGGGTTGGTGGTTAAGCAGTCTGGCAAACTTAAAGTTTATAACCGGATTTATCAATCGGTTTTTAACCAGGATTGGGTGGAAAAACAATTAGCAGCTTTCCGCCCTTATAGCGAAAGTTTTAAAGCTTGGATAGATTCTGATTACCAAGATGAATCGCGACTGTTGCGGGGTCAAGCCTTGCAAGATGCTCAAAGTTGGGCAAGTAGTAAAAGTTTGAGCCACTTGGATTATCAGTTTTTAAGCTTTAGTCAAGAATTAGACAAGCGAACAATTCAAACTGAATTGGACGTCCAAAAGAAAGCAAATCAAATTTTAGCAAAAGCTCGACAAAAGGCGAGGTTGATTAATTGGCTTTCCTTAAGTGTATTTATTTTTTCTATATCCGCGACGATGATAGTTAATAGCGAAATACTGAAAGCGGCGGGCGTAAGATTTAAAACTGCATCTTCCAGAGAAAACCTTGTTTCTGGTCAACGATTCACTGCATTACTGGAAGCATTGCGGGCAGGACACCAACTCAAACAACTTAATAGATTACTCTGGGAAAAGGACGACACTCAAGCGGAAGTGTTAGATGCTTTGAGGCAAACGCTGTATGCTATCACAGAACACAATACTTTGTCAGGTCATCAAAAATCTGTCTCGGGTGTGAGTTGGAGTCCCGATGGTCAAACTCTAGCTTCTGCAAGTCGTGACAAGACGGTGAAACTGTGGAGTAAACAAGGCAAACTCCTGTTCACTCTTACTGGTCATCAAGAATCTGTCTCGAATGTGAGTTGGAGTCCCGACGGTCAAACTCTAGCTTCTGCAAGTGGAGACAAGACGGTGAAACTGTGGAGTAAACAAGGCAAACTCCTGCAAACTCT
>NZ_JAUBRM010000016.1:0-3303 GCF_036701905.1 Microcoleus sp. MON2_D5 | reverse complement strand
GCTTCTGCAAGTGGAGACAAGACGGTGAAACTGTGGAGTAAACAAGGCAAACTCCTGCAAACTCTTACTGGTCATCAAGAAGGTGTCTCGAATGTGAGTTGGAGTCCCGATGGTCAAACTCTAGCTTCTGCAAGTTATGACAAGACGGTGAAACTGTGGAGTAAACAAGGCAAACTCCTGCAAACTCTTAGCAGTCATCAAGAATATGTCTCGAATGTGAGTTGGAGTCCCGATGGTCAAACTCTAGCTTCTGCAAGTGGAGACAAGACGGTGAAACTGTGGAGTAAACAAGGCAAACTCCTGCAAACTCTTACTGGTCATCAAGAATATGTCTCGAATGTGAGTTGGAGTCCCGATGGTCAAACTCTAGCTTCTGCAAGTGAGGACAAGACGGTGAAACTGTGGAGTAAACAAGGCAAACTCCTGCAAACTCTTAGCGGTCATCAAGAATTTGGCTTTTCTACTTATAGTATGAGTTGGAGTCCCGACAGTCAAACTCTGGCAACTACAGGTATTGGCAATACCGTGAAACTGTGGAAGGTCGATAATAACTTAGAAAGCAATATGTCAGAAGGCTGCAATTGGGTCAGCGATTATCTGAAAACCCATCCTAATGTCACAAAAGACGATAAAGAGATGTGCGCCAGCTACCTCACCGACCAGTAGAAGAGGAAAAGAAAAAGTAGATTTCTTAAACTTTTCTCTACTCCTAACTCAAACCACACTCTTTTTCACCACCACTTCCACCTTTGCCGTCGTCCATTCCTCACTCGCATCAGTCACAACCCTAATATTTCGCTGCCGCATTTATCCACAACTGCCGCCAGCAATTGTTCCAAGGCATTCCTCGGTGTTTGCTGGCCCAATCCTTTCCGAGATTAATCTAACGCTGGCAACTCCAACAATTGAAAATTCGTTCCATGCACAGTCGCAAACTCTTTAATGACATCAACCCCTTCCTGATAATTTTTTAGCATTTCGTTCGCTATCAAATAGTATTATTAAATCTTGCTATTTAATTTTCACTTTTGTAGTTAGGCGAGGTTTGAGGAGTTCAAAAGGGGGTAGGTGCTAACTCAGAGGGATATTGCACTGATGTCCCTTTGAATATAAAGTGTAAAACTCCTGGAGTGCGGACATTTGTTCTCTCAATCTAGATATCTCTACATTTAAGGGAGGGAGTAGTTTCTCAAGGTGGCGAACCTCACTAAACCAGTGTCGTAACTCGGGTTTGAGAGTTGCATAGAGCGTTTCGGGGCACGACAGTAATATTGCTGTTATTATCTCTGCTACGAATGGCTGTTGCGGCCACTTCCGTACAACAGGCATTGCATCCGAGTCATCGCTTGACAAGCATTGGTGAACAATATCAAACAGTGAATTTAACTCAATAGCTGCCCGTAATTTCTCAAGTGTCTCTGCCGTCTCTGAGGAGGTATTCACCATAGTTGTGAACTCAACAGGCAAATGGTGCAGGATGGTACTGACAAATGAAGCAATTGAATCCGGTTGCTCTTTTCTCAGAATGTCTGGGAGTATTTCTGTAAAGTAAGGAGCAACACTACGCCACTGATGTAAATCACAAGCAACATGAAAAAAGGTTTCTGGCAACCCTTCACTCTTCTGCAATACAATATAACCTCGACCTTGATTAGTGACGGGATCGACAGGTTCAAATGCTTGCCATAACAAAGGCAAAGAAACCCAGTGAGGTGGATATTTGAAACGGGCAACATCCAGCAGAAGAACTAGATCCCGTTGTGGATGATAGCCACCAATTGGTGAAAAGTGACCATCACCCGTTTGTCCCAATACCTTTCGGCTATAGGAAGCAACTAGATGAATATCACCTGACGCCGCAGTCACATCCTCAACTGCTTGCCGAAAGTTTTCCAAGCTGCTTTGGTAGTAACGGTTAGGTTTTACAACAGCACCGTTGCAACGTGCGATACAGACAAACTCATCAAAGGTGATACCGTTTTCTTTAATGACTGAAAGAGGTAAGCAACAGTCTAAAAATTCCTCTCCATACCATCTCCACACCCCTTTCCAAATGCGACCCGGATCGATGGATAAGGCATTAAGAACAACCACTAAACTACCCAATCCACAAAAAGCGGGTTCTGCTTGAGTATGAAACTGCTCCGCTAGAGCAAAATACCCTTCCATACCTCCCAATGCCAACGCTTCTCGAAATATTTGCTTTCCCTCTACCGAGGAAAAGGCAATAGCAGAATCGGGGAGTGAACGACGATAAAACCCTTGAGCAGACATTGAGTGTTTTAACCCTTATTGGTTATGGTGCTAATAAATATTATGCAATATCCTCACATAGATAATGATGAATGCACTTATTTACTATTTTTTTCAATTTTAGCAATAAAACGCTGCGAAGGTTGGACTTTCTGGGTGCTAATTTAAAAAACGTGACCATTGGCGAGGGACGGCTAGACATCAAGCTGATGAAACAAGTCGGAAATTTGCCACAGATTGAGCGTTATGCAGCTCGGCTCAATCAAGCTTTTCTGAATATCCTCACTCACGCGATCGATGTTTTAGAAGAGTCAGCTCAAGAGTTGTAAGAGTTGCAATCAAAGTTAAGCCGATGATTTGGATTGGCACTGAGGTGGTCGATGCTCAGGGGATTTATATTGAGGTCGCTGATAACGATACGGGAATTAGCAAATATCTCACAGCGCCACGTCCTGCTCCATTTTTAGTGGGCAGAACCAGCAATTTTGTCAAAATTACTCTCAGATATCGGCTAATTGTAGAGACGCAAAAAGGATAGTTAAAGTGTTTTTAGCAACATGGTAAAGGTACTAAATTTCCGATATAACTTCCGCTGTATCACAGTTAATTAATAGTATTTACCATTGGGTGGGGCGGGTGTTTGAGATTGTTGGTTTGAGTCAGAAATTGTTTTGAACCGCCCCTACAATAACTGCACAAAATTTGTCAACTGAGTTCGGCAATGAGCCTAGAATTGACTTCGCTGCTAATTTTGTACTCGCACTGCTGTTGCAGCGGACACTCGCCGCAGCGGGGGTTTCTTGCGGTACAAACTGCCGCCCCGAAGTCCAGCAAACCCAAATTCCAGGGCCCGACTTGCTGTTTGGGAGCGACTCGTTCTGCGGCTTCCCAAAGTTCGGGCGATCGCGATTTTACCTTACCGCCGTCAATCCCAAAAAAACGCTGTAAAATCCGAGCAACATTCGTATCGAGCACAATACGGTTCAGTTAAGGGCTAGGCAGTGCTTAAAACAATAAATACAGGAGGATTCATTATTATTCCAGTACCTC
>NZ_JAUBRM010000157.1:0-8053 GCF_036701905.1 Microcoleus sp. MON2_D5 | reverse complement strand
CTGTTTTTTTTAGCAATTGAATTCACCTCTATTCCAGATACACACAATAGAGTTATTTTGTCAATGCGTAAGTCCTATCTTTTTTCTGATACAGATTGAAACCTGTCGTCCATGCAACCCGCCACGAGCAGCAACAAGCCCATCACCGCACATCTTTTTAAATTCATGCGATTGCTCCGATATTTTTTTGGATGTGACAACTCTAACCGAGCCTGACAGCTAGGAAAACCCTGCTACCCCCAACGACAGACTACCCCAGCGCCGCAACCCATATAAAAACGGGCTGCGTCGCTTTTTTAGACTGTCAAAAATCAACCCGCCTCATCTGTCCCTCGTCTGGCCCACAAGCCGATCGAACTCCGCCAACTCCACCGCGCCAACAACGGCCAGAACATCGGCGGCTGCGACATTGCCAGCGTCGATCGCACGTTCTAAATCTCGTTTAATGGCAGTCGCAACAGCGGGAGAATTGTACCCAAGCGCTTCTCGAATACGGCGGGCAAACTCACGGGTGATCGATGGCGGTGCTAGTAGTTCCTGAAATTGCTGCTGTTCTGTTGGGGTAAGGTCGCCCCAAAGTGCGGCTCGATCGAGGTAGCCGTTCTGGTAGCAATCTTTGAGCACGGCTGCTATATGGTGGGCGGTTTGTTGATCGTTGCTGGCAATGGCGACACGGACAAACTCCAAGCATTCGGCGTGGGTTGCGGGGTCAAGTTTGGTCGGGGCGGGCGATCGAACAACGACTAAATTATTCATCTTCAGTCACCTCCGGGGTCGCTACTAATTCAATCTGGGAGGCAGAGACATAAGTATCATCTACCGTTTTTCGGCGCCCCTCTCTATCCAACCGCACGCAGTGATTGCCCCTCTTTCCCTGGAGTATGTAACGGATTTCCCCGCACTTACCTCGATATTTGCCTTTGCCAATTATCCGCACCCGATCGCCAATCTTGAATTCTGCCGCTGGTGTTGGTGCCGGCGCGGGTTCTGTCACGGGTTCCGGTTCTGGTGTTGGTGTCGTCTCTGTCTCTGTCTCTGGCGCTGGTGTTGGTTCCGGCGTGGGTTGTGCGGTTTTTTGCTCTGTCGGGTTGTCGGCAAGTGCGATCGGTTCAGCCTCTGGTGCTGCCTCTGTATCCCAATTGGCTAGAATCCTTGTGCAAGCTTCCTTCTCAGTATCATTTAGATGAGCTTTTACTGTTTGGAGAACTCTGAGAACTGGATATGATTTGTCGCGCCTCCTGATGTGCCGAAGAAGAACCCTGATTCTTTCTTCATCATCATTCTCTGCAATTCGTTGCCGTAGTGTTGCAGCCAATTCATCTGGATCTGGTGGCTGCGACTGTTTGCTGCAATCGATCGCAGCTTTGAAAGCTTCTCTCTCGGCATCGTTTAAGCGACCTTTTACTGCTAAGAGAAGCTGACCTTCGCCATCTAACTTCATTGTTTTCGCAAATTCCTTCCTAATAGCCCCCACATCATTTTTCACAATTGCTTTCCGCAGTGCAGCAGCTATCTGCAAAACCCATTCGGCATTAGATTTTGGTGCGGTTGCTGCTGTTTCCGGCTCTAGGGGTGCGATCGGCTGAGTTTGTGCCACTTCGGGTTTTAGTGTTGTGACCGTTTCGGCAACATCAACGCATTTTACCCCCTCCCCCCCCTGTGACAGTGGGGAAGTGATGACTATCGGGTCTAACCCTAATTCTGCAAGGCTTTCAGGACTTTTAGAACTAGCACATTCATCAGAAGTGATGACTATTTGATGACTATTTTGATGACTATTCTCTAACCCTTGCTGTATATGGGTTTTAAAAGAATAGTCATCATTTTGCACTGTAGGTATGGGGGGGGGAGGGGGTACGGAAATTTTAGGTTTAGTTGGCACTATGTCAAGTGCGCCAGTTTGGTTAAATTTTGGCAGAGAATAAAGGTTGTGGCGTTTCTGGCCTGGTGCCGTTCGCACACTAATCAATCGCTTATTCTCCATCCGGTTGAGGGCGTTGTAATACGGGGTGCGCTGCTCGTACTCAATCCCTCCCAGTAGCTCCATAATTTTAGGACCCGACAACTCTTCTTCTGGGTTGATACGAAAAATATTCATTAAGCGCTCGTTGATGGTTTGGCGTTTTTTGCCTTCTCCCTTTTCAAGCTCAAACTCTCCCTTAGAAGTCCACGAGTTGTTCTCGGCGTTGAATTGAATATTTAGGATTGTTCCCTCTGAGTCACGCGATGTGACGTGAAATTTGCGGTTAGGGTCGCGTGGATCAACAATCATTCTGTTGGGATTATCAGGATCGGGTTGCGGGATAGGCTCCATTAGCCACATCCCCCAGCAAGCCCCTACAATTGCCGTTGAGCCACGAGCCCGCTCGACTCCGCTTGCTTCGCTGCCTTTGTTGGCGTGGTGAACTAAAAGGCTGGCTGCACGATATCGGGTCAAAAGGGAATTTAGAGTGATGATGTTGTCGGCAAACTCTGCGGAGTTCTCGTTAATTTCCTTGCCCGAGGTGATAGCCTTTAGGGAATCGATAACTACAAAGTCGGGTCTAAAGTCTTCCAGTTCTTTCTCTAGCACTGAAATTTGGTCAATACTCCACCGGGGAAGAACTCGCAAATTTTGGGAATCTTGTGATCGAAACCCGCGACGGTTTAGCTCGTTCTTGAGAGACTGTTTTGAAGCGTCGGGACAAACCAGAAGGACGCGCCCTTGCTTAACTTCTTCACCTAAAAATCTTTCCTCACCCGTAGCTATACAGAAAGCTAAATCTATTGCTAGCTTGCTCTTGCCTATTTTGGGTAACGCAGTCAGGAGGACAGTCTCGCCGACGGGAAGCATCCCAGGCACAATCCACTCCATAGCCTCGGTTGTTTCGGCGAACAACTCGTCAAGACTCATACTCCGAACTTCTGCCGTCTGTGTCCGCTGTCGCATCGCCGACACTGCTTCCTTGAGTGCCCCTGCACCCATGTTGTATTTAGGCCCTAGCAAAGCCATCTGGCGAAGGCGTTCCACCAGATCATCCATCTGCATCAAAGCAAGCAATTCAAGCTTAAATCGCTCTCCGTTCATACCTCGCTTGAGAGGCTTGATAATTTTATCCTCCCAAACATTGTTGTTTACTCCTGCCGCCTGCCGTAGCTCTTCAAGCTTGATGTTGGTGGTGAGCTCGTCAAACTCTGATCGCAGTATTTTTCGTGCTTCGTTAGCCGCTTCTTCCAGCATGGATAAATTAGTGCTGGTTGGCGACTTGTCGATCGGCTCCTCTTCAATATCCTCAAGCTCGATCGCCCGCGCTGACTCAGCAGCTTGTCTGTGAATCTCTTCCTCTAACCGCCGAATGAATTCGTCTGCGTCCATATTGTCCAAAATTTCCTTAATATCTCCTTTATCTGGGATATCGGGATAGATGGCAACTGGGTCAATCACGATGCAGGGGAATTGCAGGCGATCGGACACTGACTGAACTTGACTGCCTTTTTTGACCCCCGTAGCGTCGTTATCCCGTAGCTTCGCGAGTACGATGTTTTTGCCCGTTGCCCGCAGCGCTTCAACAGCTCTGGTTATTTCGGTATCGTTCCATTTGCATCCCTGTAAGGTTAAGGCTGCAATAGCGTTAAGTCGTGCAAGTTCTACATTGGGTTCGCCTTCAAGCATTAGGACTACAACGGGTTCATCGTCTGGTACACCCTTCAAAGTCTTGACTACTTCGTTAATCCTGTAAGCAGACCAAGGCTTATCACCCTTGTTCCATTTGACTTTGCCTTCGTCGTTAATGTGAGACTGGCGGCAGGTTTTATCGCGTCCTTTTGGTTCGTTTGGGTCGGGCCACTCGAATCTGTGGACTTGCTGCGTGTCGCTGTAACTATAGGTGATTAGTACGGCGCTAGCAGGTACACCCTCTGGGATGTATTGAGGTTTCTGAGGCTCGGGCCCACGTTGCGGCGCTGGTAGTCTGAGAAGTTTTGAACTCGCTGTAACAGGGGCGGGTTTTGGCTGTTTTTTGTTGGTTTTCGTGGCGATCGGACGCTTGCTGCTGTGTTGATCGCTATTGCCCTCGCGCTCTGCCAGAACTTCAGCCCAGGGCTTGATAGCCTCTCGGATAGCTTTGTTCTCGCAGTCAGAGGTAAAGCAGTGGTACTTCCCTGTTTCGGACTCAATCTGTAGGTTACGTCCGTCACACACAGGGCAAACATATTTGTCTTTGCCATTGCCCGGTGACAGTCGATCCAAATGGTCGCGGATGTCGAATTTTTTTTGATCAAGTTGGTGGGTATACATTAGACCGCACCTCCGATCGCTTCAAAGGTAGGTGCAGAGAATCCCCTGTTTGCTTGCGCGGATACCGTGGATTGTGGATTTATCGCTGCAAAGCTAACTCCAAACAATCCCCGGTTATGTTGCGCGGATACGGGGGATTGTGGTAGAATAGCCTGATAACAAGGCTTTGCAGGCTCTTGAAACTTATGGGTAGCTCTATGGGTAGTGTCAGAATTCTGGAAACGTGCGATCAAACCGCTACAGATGGGAAACGAGCTAGCACCAACAGTCAAAGCGCGAAAATAGCGCTTTATTCTTTGCTTAAAACGTGTCATAATAATGGTGATCGGCGCTCTTATTAGGAGTCCGGTCGCGTTTTTGGTTGACTAACTTTTGTCGTCTACCTGCCAAGATTGAGCGACAAAACTATCTCTTTAAAAAAAACTAAGAAGCCCTAGAAGCCCTTATGCTGCTAGGGTTTCTTTTTGGGCTTCACTTCTTTCGAGCTTCTCAATTTGCATATTAAAATGCTTTAGATAAGTCTCCAGAGCATTTTGGATGAAATACGATCGGCTGATTCCTAAATGCTTAGCTGCAGCATCTACCCCTTCTATTACTTCGGAAGAAATAGAGAAAGATTTAGCGTGTTTGTAGTTTGGGGATGGAAGCATAAATCACAATCAGTGTTGAGATTATTACTACTATCTTACACCACAAAAATCTATTGCGATCGATATGTTGCCATCAATTTAGCTAAATTGGCTCAAATTTTAGCTAATCGGTAGCGACTTGCCTAAAATTCTGTAGCCTTTGCGCTGTCCGATCGACAGCTCCCCCGTCATTCCCGACAAAGGCATTTTGGCAGATAGATATCGGGGATAGCTACTATTAGCCTATTGTTGGGACAAAGACGGGACAAAAGTGCGTGTCAGTTTTGTGTCAGATTTGTGTCAATACTGGGCAAAGTTGGGATATCTTGTAATCATAAAATGATTAAAAAATTGACTACAAGTCCCGGTTCATCGACGATGTAGAGCGTATTCTTACCCGTAAAAAGGGAGGAAATACTATTAATATTAAATAAGCGCCGATCGCCCGCAACTCCCACAACTCCCCACACCGCCGATCGCCCGCAACTCCCCAGCCCGCCATCGCCGATAACACCACCGCCACAAACTTAGATCAGCTTTTGCCCCTCCCCTGTTTTGCCTTCGTCGCAGTTTGCTTGGCTGCGGTTGGTTCCGCTGCGGTTGGTTCCGTTGCGGTTGGCTCCGATTCTGTTGGCTGCGGGTCGGGAGTGCGATCGGCAGTATCTGCTAAGTCAGCTTCGGTATTTTTTAGAGAATGTCGCTTGCGGTACTCTGCAATCGCTTCTCCTAAAAGGATTGCTGCCATCTGGCTTTTTGTACGCATTTCGCGGTTAGCTATCTCATCTAAAGCTTCCCAAGTTTCATCGGGAATCACAGCATTTAATTTTTTGCTCATTAATTCATATTCCATATTCTCCCTACCATCATCCTATGTTCTGTTATGTTCTGTTGCCTTCAGTTTTAAGCCTACCATGTATAATCATGATGTGATGTGATGTGATGACATTTATAGACGCAGTAAAGCCAGTTCTGAGCGCAAAACGGCTATCCGTACATCCCCGCGAGGTTGCTCAAAAACTGGCTCTAAAATCGTCTCAATCCCATACGCCACAAGGCAAAACCAAACCATGCAAACTGAATACAGACAAACCACGCTTGGCTCAATACAGCCACACCGCGCCGTAGTGCGTTCTGTGTTGGCTGTTGATCCTGGTAATCGTTTTACAAAGTGGATCGAGTGTCAGACAGTCCGCTCAATTCCGTCTTACGTTAAGGAATTGTCTGACTGGGAAGAGGGCGGAAGCGACGGCCAGAGCTACGAAATCGGATTCGATGGTCGCCGTTACTTAGTCGGTCGGCTAGCTCAACTGATGGGTGGCGCTCCGGCTTTTGAATCTGGCAAAGCTGACTTGGCTCATCTGCTAGTGCTTCCGGCATTGGCTTCTGATTCCCCCCAGCGCATCGAACGCCTGGTCATTCCCACGCCAGATTCTCGCAACCAGCAGACGATCACCAAACTGAAAGAGCTTGAAGGGACGATCGAATTCAGCATCAACGGGCATGATTGTCTTACAACCGTAAGACAAGTTACTGCGACTGATGAATGCCGAGGCGTATACGACTTGGCACTCGGTCGGCAGATGTGGAGATACCCACAGAACCCCAACGGCATCCTTGATATTGGCGGTGGAACTGCAATCGCCCGATTGTTCGCCCCCGGTGGGACTCTCCTGCGGGATGCGGACATTGTGTTACCCGGTACATCTCACCTCGCCCAAAGACTAGCGGCTGCCATCCTTCCCAAAGTGGGCGCGACTGCTGACGCTGGGATGCTGATGGACTCGATCGCATCTGGAGATTATCGGTACGGCAACACCGACATCGACTTCAGCCGCGAGTTCGTAGCAGTACGGGACGCCTGGACTGCCGACATCCGCGCCAAGCTAAAAGCCAATTGGTCTAAATACTTGCCCTCGCTTGGAGAGTTGATTGTCATCGGCGGCTCTGCCAGCTTGCTAGAGCCGATGTGTGCAGCTTCCAAAGGTCGGTTTAAGGTCGCACCCCGGCCCCAATTCTTTAACCTCTACGGACTTAACAAGGAGCAAAACTAATGGCTCAAACACGCGCCGTTCTGCCGTCAAAATTCGTACCTCTCGCTGACGAATTGCTTGCAATGACAGGAGCCAGCGACTACAGCACCCTGATCGGAATTCTGCTTTCCCGGTACGGCAAGCACCTTCTAAACACTTGGGAAATTGCCAACTGCTCACAGGCAGCGCCAATAAATCCGCAGCCGATCGCGCAACAGTCGATCGCACCCGAAACCTTTACACCAATGGAGTTTTAATCAAATGGTACGGATCATAAATGGCGTTGTTTTTGAAGATGGCAAACCCGGAAAACGGGTCATCAATACTCAGGGCGGTAATTACGTCGAAAAAATTGAGGGAGATTTCATTGCAGGCACGGTTATCAATCACTCAGCGCCAACTCCAACACGCAAGGATTTCTCAAAGGACGGGGACGCTATCGACGTTGAATCCAAGGAGATTTAAGCCCAATGAACACTAAAAAAGCCAGCGAAATTAAGGAAGGAGACGTGGTTAATTTCTGGCCGGGCTTCGCCCCAAATCAAACAGTCTCGCGAGTGGCAGAAATCCATGACCGTAAGACACAAGCAGAACTTTTTCTGATTGAAGTAGATGGCAAAACAAATGACGGTTTGAAATGGCCACCCAACACGCAGATTCACGTAATTGAAGAGGTTTAGCTGATGCTTGATGATGACCAAATTGACAAAAACTTGACCAAGATAATGGTTAGCGGTGCGCTTGTAGGTGGCGCTCTCGTCTTCGCAGTTGGGTTCGATGTTGGCTACCAAACGGGGGCAAAACGAGTTCCAGAGCCGACAATTATCCACGACAACGTCACGATTAACAACAGCATCAATCTGAATTCAGATGATGCTGGCAGCATAGCCAAATAGGAGCAAAAAATGATTACTGACGAAGACCTGACACCGATCGACCTCTCCGACTTCTGGGAAGACACCGATACCGACGACGCCCCCACCTTCCAGACAATCGAGCCTGACTACATCAAGCGCCATATCGATCGCATTCCCGTTTATGGCGCAATACGGTTCAGTTAAGGGCTAGGCAGTGCTTAAAACAATAAATACAGGAGGATTCATTATTATTCCAGTACC
>NZ_JAUBRM010000156.1:0-8136 GCF_036701905.1 Microcoleus sp. MON2_D5 | reverse complement strand
TTGTCTGTGCTTGTGACCCACTCACAAAAGCGTTCCCAGACATTGGCGCTTTCGCGCTGCTGTAAGGTTGTTGTCATGGTTTTATGATTGCTTTATTTGGTTGTCAATGTTCGGATGATGTTTATATTATTAACGGTGTTGTTAAGGTTTGTAAAGGGGTGGAGCGACAGTTAAACTGATGACTGCGATTAGGAAAGCTGATGAAAAGGCAGGGGTGGGCGATCGCCCCGGCGCCACAAGATATGCCAGGGTGATCTTCGGCGCACCTCAAGGCTAACGAACGGGAGCTATGGGAGGTGGAGAAGGTAGAGAAACAGGAGCGAGGACAGGCGGAGAGACTGGCCTGCGAGCAGGTGGAGAAATCCTGAACTGCTGGAGTTGCTGCAGGGTGAGCGATCGCAAAATTCTCAGTCCGAGAGTGTCTCGGGAGATGCTTAAAGCGTAGGATGGCTCCAAATACGGGCGGAAATTGGATTTGTTGTTCAAATAGCTTTCCATGAAAGCTAGGCTGAGTCCGCTGAGGTAGCGGCGGGCTAAAGCTGGTTCGGGCCCGATCGCCTCTGCGGGTGGCAGAAAGAGGCTTTGAGGGGATTCCTCGATCGTTGAGAAGTGAGTCCCGTTTATCATCAATACGAGATATTTGTTGAGCGATGTCAGCCATGTGAACGGTTGAATTTGTTCGAGGAAAGCGGGGGCAACAGTATCGGCGCTGCCTGCTATTACCATGACTGGGATTTGGATTTTGCTGAGGTTTGTTTCTCCCAGAATGCTGCTGACGATGGGGTTGATGGCGATCGCAGCTTTGACGCGCGGGTCGTCGAAATTGTATTGGTTACGATCTAGTCCGCGGGCGCGGCACTGCAACAGTAGGGAGAGGTTCCAAGTATCGTTTTCGAGTCCGCAATCTTTGTCTAGCTGGGCAAAATTAATCCCTGCCCCGGCTAATGCTAAAGCCGTATAGCCCCCGAAAGACTGGCCGATGACGCCAACTCGCTGCAAGTCGAGCTGCCCTTGGTAGGCCGGATCGGTTGTAGAAAGTTTGGTTAAATAATCGAGCAGGTCTTTGATGTCGAGGGGGCGGTTGACAAATTCGGCTGGTTCTGCTACTTCACTGGCTCTGCCTGTTACTAAGTTTTGGATTTGTTGGGCGTTGCTGCCGGGGTGTTCGGGGACGGCGACGGCAAAGCCGTAGGAGGCTAGGTGTTTTGCTAAATATTGAAAGGAAATGCGATCGGAACCTAAACCGTGGGAAATTACTACTACTGGGGCCGGTTGCTGGCTCCCCTGTGGCAAGTAAATGTCCATATCAAACGTGCGAGGGCGATTTGGACTCGTCACAGTTACCGATGATTTTTTCCAAGTATAAGGGCCTGGTAGCTGGGGCTGCTGCATTTCGGCGGGCGGTATGGCGGGTTCTGAGGCTGCTTGTGCTTCGGACAACTGGGCGACTCCGGCGATGGTCTGATTGGAACGGTTGATCAGCGATGTCAGCTCGTCGGCGATACCCAAGCCGCGAGCGATGTCAATCCTGATGCCATAAGTGGGGAATTTCCGCAGCACGTTGAGTATGGTCAGGCCTTCTGGGTCTGAGGCTGCTAAAATCAAGGCGGCTCGGATGGCATAAAATCCGGGCTGCCGAGCTTTGGTTTGAATTACTCGGCCCAAGCGTTTCAGCAGCACTTCTCCTTGAGGCGTGTAGAGAAATTGGGCGATCGTCACCTGGCTGATTTCAGCTTTCGCTTGCAGGGCGCTGCGAATCTCAGCTAGCTGAGATTCTTTGATGTATTGAGCGAAGCCGTCCAAGTTCGAGTCTATTTTGCCTTCTTTGGCGAAGAGTGCCAGGGATTCGATGGGAACTGATTCTTCTAGCGGCCCGTAAGTTACGTAAATTCGCTCGGCGCCCATTGCCGGTGTGGCAGTGCAAACAGCAGTGAATGCAAACAATCCTAGGTATTTTGGGGCGATCGACCGCCGAGCGCGAAGGGCAGCAGTGGAGAGGCTCGAAAACAGACAGTTCATAACTTTCACACCTAGGACTTCTAATAATTAGTCGGTGAAACGAGGTAAATTGTTTCGTCAATATTTAATGCCGAAAAATCGATCGGTTGCTTCGGATGCTTCGGAAATTAGGTTATCGTGGGTAGCATAGCCTAAAAGTAATTTTCTGATTTGACAAGGCTAGCTGAAATTTAAAATTCCACGCCGAGGGGTCAAACCTACTGGAATGCCCATTGATTATTTTTTCAGCTATCCAAGATATTTTTGATCGAGTTTGTAACTACAGCCTGAGTGAGAGAATTTATGATGTTCAATGCAACTGCTATCCTGATTGACGCTTTTGTGCAAGAGTTGCAGGCCGGCTACCGTCGCACCTACGGCAAGTATAAGCCTGACTACCCTGAAATTATCGCCTGGGCAGGGACTATGGCTCTGGAAAATATCGCCAACTGCGATGCTCTGTACCACAATGTGGAACACACAATGCTCGTGGCTTTGGTGGGACAAGAGATTCTCCGCGGCAAGCATATTCGCGAAGGGGGAGTGTCGCCGGAAGATTGGCTGCACTACCTGATCTCGCTGCTGTGCCACGATATCGGCTACGTCAAAGGTGTTTGCCGCCAAGACCAAGAAGCTGTGGGACTCTACGCTACGGGTATTGACGGGGGCATGGTTTCTGTGCCGATCGGGGCAACTTCTGCCAGTTTAACTCCTTATCATGTCGATCGAGGAAAACTTGTAATTGACGAACGCTTCGGCGGCCACACATTAATTGATGCCGAACAAATCAAGCGCAATATTGAATTGACGCGCTTCCCAGTTCCTGCTAGCGAAACTCATCAAGACAGAAACAATTATTCTGGACTCGCTAGAGCCGCCGATTTGATCGGTCAGTTGAGCGACCCCAATTACCTGCGAAAAATAAGTGCCCTGTTCTACGAATTTGAGGAAGTCGGCACTAATAAAATCTTGGGATACAAGTCTCCGGGAGATTTGCGGCAAAATTACGCCAAGTTTTATTGGAATGGAGTTTTTCCTTACATTCCAGCAGCTTTAAACTACTTGGAATTGACCCAGGGAGGCAAACAGATTATTGCCAACCTCTATGCCAACGTATTTCAGGTTGAACACGCTGAACCGATCGCTTTCAACAAGACAAACGCTCAAGAATTCACCAAATCTCGAACCACGGGCAATTTAAACGGCGAAAAAGATAGTGATAATCTTCAAGCTTCCATGTCCGGGGAAAACAAGAAATTTGCCGAGTTTCAAGACTTGAATTTGTGATGATTTACACGCACAATTCGGCAGCTATAAAGGCGAGTCAGTCGATTTGAGATTTTACACTTCGGCGTGACAGGTGCGACGAAACGTTCAGCGAGCTGCCAGTCGAACGATTTTAGATTTACTTCCGAGATGACTCTGGAAGGTTGAATAAGAGTCGAAAATTTGGGGCGACTGGCGACTCCTGTCGTTCGCAATTATCCGTTTGTGGGCAGGGTGACAATTAGGATAAGTTTTGATTTTATAGTTGCTGGATCTTTTTTTTAGCTTTAATTGAGATCGATCATCTCAAATCTCCACTCGCCCTAGCAGCAGAGAGGTTGCTCGCTCCTTTTTTTTGAGCTAAAATGAAGAGTTATAATCAAAAATTTAACATCTAAAATCGAAAACCTTAAATTGATATGGCAGCAGAAATTCAGCAGCAAATTCAACAGTTGAGGCAGCAGCTACAGGAAGCTAGCTATGCTTATTATGTTCTCGATGCGCCGATCATGCCAGATGAGGTGTACGATCGACTTTATCGCCAGTTGCAAGACTTAGAATCAGATTACCCGGAATTAATTACTGCAGAAAGTCCGACTCAGCGGGTCGGAGAACAGCCTGCTACTCAATTTTTTAGCGTCAAGCACAATATTCCTCTCTACAGTTTGGAAAATGCTTTTAATTTTGAAGAATTTGCTAAATGGCAGGAACGCTGGCAAAAGGTAGCACCCCCCCTAACCCGCGGTCAAGAGGGAAATGCACCCCCCCTAACCCCCCCTTGTGAAGGGGGGGGACAAGAGGGAAATGCACCCCCCCTAACCCCCCCTTATCAAGGGGGGGGACTAGATGGAAATGCACCTGGGCTTAGCAATCAGGAAAACAGGGAAATTACTCCCCCCCTTAGCAAGGGGGGGTTGGGGAGGGTTTCCTATGTTTGCGAGTTAAAAATTGACGGTTCTGCTTTAGCGTTAACCTATGAAAATGGAGTTTTAGTTCGCGGTGCGACGCGGGGAGACGGCATTGCGGGAGAGGAAATTACTCAAAATGTTAAGACTATTCGATCGATTCCTTTAAAGCTCAATTTAGATAATCCGCCGCCTGTTGTGGAAGTGCGGGGAGAGGCTTTTTTGTCTTTAGCTGTGTTTGAGGAAATTAATCGGGAACGGGAAAAAGCCGGGGAACAATTGTTTGCTAATCCTCGCAATGCTGCGGCGGGTACGCTGCGGCAGTTGGATTCTAAAATTGTGGATAAGCGACGGTTGGATTTCTTTGCTTATACTCTGCATTTAGATGAGGGTAACGAGGAGAAAACGCAGTGGGAATCGTTGGAATTGTTGCGAAGAATGGGGTTTAAGGTAAATCCCAATCGCAAAATTTGCTATTCTTTGGATGAGGTTCGGGAGTATTACGAATATTGGGATACTGAACGGCGAAATTTGCCTTACATGACTGATGGGGTTGTTGTTAAGATTAATTCGGTTTTGCTGCAACGGCAATTGGGTTTTACTCAGAGGTTTCCGCGTTGGGCGATCGCACTGAAGTATCCCGCCGCCGAAGTCCCTACAATAGTAGAAGCTGTCACCGTGCAAGTAGGGAGAACCGGGGCTCTGACTCCTGTAGCGGAACTCAAACCGGTGCAGTTGGCGGGGACGACGGTTTCCCGGGCTTCTCTCCACAACAGCGATCGACTTTCCGATTTGAACCTGCACATTGGCGATACTGTAATTGTTAGAAAAGCTGGGGAAATTATACCAGAAGTTGTGCGAGTTTTGCCGGAACTTCGCCCCCAAAATGCTCAACTTTTCCAAATTCCTAGTTGCTGTCCGGAATGCGAACAGCCTGTGGTTCGGGAAAAGGGGGAGGCAGTTACTCGCTGCATTAATACATCTTGTCCGGCGATTTTGAGGGGTTCGCTGATTCATTTTTGCAGCCGGGATGCTCTGGATATTAACGGTATTGGGGAAAAGTTGGTGCAGCAGATGGTTGATAGCAATCTGGTGCATTCTGCGGCGGATTTGTACGATTTGACAGCGGAAAGATTGATGAGTTTGGAACGCATGGGTAAGAAGTTAGCAGAAAAGTTGGTAAATGCGATCGCCCAATCGAAAAATCAACCTTGGTCGCGGGTACTTTACGGCTTGGGTATCCGCCATGTCGGCACAGTTAACGCTCAATTGCTGACAGAAAGGTTTGCCAATGTGGAAGAGTTAGCAGCGGTATCGGCGGCATCGATTGAGGGGGTTTACGGCATCGGGTCGGAAATTGCTCAAGCTGTTTATCAGTGGTTTAGAGTGCCGGCAAATCAAAGTTTAATTGCACGGTTGAAAACAGCAGGCTTGCAATTGCAGTCAGAAGTGAAAAATTCCAATTTAGCCAGCACAAATTTAAAACTTGCAGGCAAAACTTTTGTACTGACGGGAACTTTGCCCACTTTGAAACGAGATGAAGCTAAAGATTTGATTCAAAAAGCCGGCGGTAAAGTCACAAGTTCTGTGAGTGCTAAAACAGATTATGTGGTTGTGGGAGAAGATGCTGGTTCTAAGTTGGAAAAGGCTCAATCTTTGGGGGTAAAACTACTGTCGGAAGCTGAGTTATTAGAACTGCTATCGAAACCTTAAATGATTAGTGAAAGTCAATATATCTCTCTTTTTTCTTTCTCTGCGCCCTCTGCGATCTCTGCGGTTCGTAAAAAAGCTGATTCACTTGAACCGTTTTCCCAGAACATCACCAACTATTCTATTGCGCCAAATGCAAAATAGCCGATCGCGAATTGGGCAATACCTCAAAAGGCATAGAAAGCGCGATCGCACTTGGTGAATATACATACTTCCCCGGCGGTGCTGCCCGAATCTGTTGTCGGTAAAGGCTAGTTTTGCTAAAATTTGATAAAGTTTGCAATAGCGAGGGCAATTGCCAGCTTAGCAAAATCTCAGCAATCATAGGAGATACATTATGTCTGAAATTCCAGCAGAACAAACACAAACAAACTTGACAACTCCAGAAACAACTACTGAAAGCTCAATTTCTGGGGTGGAAAACGTGAAAAACAGTTTGGGAAATGTCCTAAATAGTTGGAAATTGAAAGTAGGATTAGCAGTTGCTGTACTGTTTGTAGTATCGCTATTGGCTTTCTACTGGCAGCATATGATTGCAGTCGTAGGTATGAAGAGTTGGTCGGCGCGATCGGGAGCTCAGCCGATCGAATGTATGGTAAGAGATACTAATAACGACGAGTATGTCAGTTGCAGTGCCCTCCTCGATCAGCAGATTGTCCCTCTTGAGTGCAGTTCGAGTTTGTTCAATATCGGCTGTCGAGTCAATTACGGAACTGCGGCCCCAAATCCGAGACAAATCAACCCTAGATAGAGCATCTACGGGTTAGAGATGATTGTTCAAGGAACAGATTTGCTACTTAAAATATGGGACTTACAAAAAAACTCTCACCCTGAAAATAGTCCAGCAATAAAGAGCGGAAAACTCTTGTTTTTCTTGTTGTAAATTAGCAGGTAATATCAAGTCCGGTAGCACCGGACTTGTATAATGGGGTGTAGTTAATCGCTCATGCAATCGTACAATTATGGGAAAGCGTCTAGTCATTGAACCACATCTTTCAGTAGAAGAACTTCAGAGCCACTACCGAAGGGTCACCGACCCCATTGAGCGGACCCGCTACCAAATTATCTGGCTATTGGCTAAAGGATTGGTGACCGAAGAGGTAGTTTCAGTCACAGGCTATCACCCAGATAGAATTCGTAGAATTGCCCGTCGTTACAACCAAAGTGGCCCACAAGGATTAATCGATGGTCGTCGCTCTCATCCAGGCCGAACACCAATGTTGTCAGATATTGAGCAAGCACATTTATGGCAAGCACTCAACTCTTTGGCAGAGGATGGTGGACTGTGGAATGGTCGTAAAGTAGCCGACTGGGTGGCGCAATTGAAGGGAAAGCAAATTCAGAGGCAGCGTGGGTGGGAATATTTGCGGCAGATGAATTTCAGACAACTCGTGCCACGATCCCAGCATGACGAAGCTGATATCGAGCAGCAGCAAGAATGGAAAAAAAACTAAATTTGGAACAGGCGCGGCTGCAAGCAAAGTATGCCGAAGCTGAAATCGAGGTTTGGGCTATGGATGAACATCGATTGGGACTCAAACCCATACAGCGACGTGTCTGGGCGCAACAAGGAGAACAACCAATTGCTGCTGTTAAATGGCGTTTTCAATGGTTATGGCTCTATGGATTCGTTCATCCGCTCGTCTGGGGAAACTTATTGGTGGATTCTGCCAAGAGTCAATATCAACCTATTCAACAGAGTTTTAGTAGATTTCGCACAACATTTTGGCGTAGGTAAAAATAAGCGTATCATCTTAGTTCTCGATCGAGCTGGTTGGCACATTCGCTACCAAGTAGAGGTTCCCGAAGGAATTCATTTGTTTTTTCTGCCTCCTTATTCCCCAGAATTACAGCCGGCTGAACGTTTGTGGCCTGTGACTAATGAACCAATAGCCAATCGTTCTTTCGAGTCATTGGATGAGTTGGAAGTTGTGCTATTCCATCGCTGTCGGCGCTTACTTCAACAGCAAGACTTAATCCGTGGTTTTACTTTCTTTCATTGGTGGCCAGCGTGCGGCTGCTAATTGCGATCGCACGCCCACCATACAAGTCCGGTGCTACCGGACTTGATATAAGTAGACTTACCTGCTATTGCCCTTAGGTAATCTGTGATAGATGATGTGCGGCAGTATATTGGCGCTCATATCATGTCCGGTAGTACAACCATAGTAAAATAGCTGGGGGGGGTGACAAGATGGCTAAGAGCTAGACTGAATCTGACTTATAGCTCTCATCCCCTGTTGGTAAAAGTAGCGCT
>NZ_JAUBRM010000155.1:0-8402 GCF_036701905.1 Microcoleus sp. MON2_D5 | reverse complement strand
AATTATTAATACATTACCTAAAATTTCAGGATGTTCCCGTTCCAGCAGTATTCATACCTTGATTCAGCAACGCCAAAAATTGCATACAGCGGATAGATAAGTAATTCACCTTGTTTGTGAAAATCCCAAATAAACTGATGAAAATTCTCACGCAAACACCAACTCAACTAACAATTCAAACTTCCAGCGCCCGGGATGGTTTACTATTAATTTCTCCCTTCATCGTCATTGGACTATTGCAGATTATTTTAGCTTCTAATTGGATAGGTGGAGGCATATTTCTGTTATTTTCGCTGTCTTTGTTGGACGGCGCGATAGATGAAACATACATTTTTGATAAAACTTTTAGCAAAATGACCATTAAACGACGGGGTGTATGGCTTCATGATGTTACCGAATGCCCAACGCACGAGATTTCTGCGGTAGAATTAGAGGAAATAGGAGATAGCGAGGGAAATCGTAGCTATTATGTTGATTTGTGGATGTTCGGGGGCGATATCATCTGTTTAAGAAGCTATTCACTAACAGAACAACACAAAATGGCTGACTTGATTCGCAGTTATATATCGATTAGGGATAATCGCACGCTTAGCAATGTATTTGCCCTGCAAGTCCGTGAACCGTAGCTATCCTGTAGGGAATCCCCCAAATTAATAACTAACGATAATTAAGTAGGCGCAAATAAACCTAAATGTAACAAAATGTAAACCTGCCGTCACCTGGGTGATTACTTTCCTACGGAGCGCGAAACTAAGGTTTTATTCCCATAACATAATTAATATATTTTTAAGATTCATCTATTTTAAATAATGGAAAGCTATCTTAAACCCAGCAGGTAAACTCGCGACATTTGTTGTCTGTCAGAAATTTTAGTGGTAACCTATTACCAAAATAAAAGGGGTCATCGCAGAGGACGACTTCAAATAATATATAAGCTAACAATTCTGCCGATCGGGGTTAGTAAGGCATCTGTAACATCATTTTTGGAATTTAAGGCGAGATAAATGAAAATAATCAAGCAAACAGCAAGTGAATTAATAATTCAGACTCAAAGCATATTTGATTTTTGGTTGGCTAGTTGTTTATTCATAGCCCTTGGACTGTTCGGGCTGGCTTTTGATTATCATAAAGCAACCCTGATCTGCCAGCGATTGCAGGCAAAACAAGGCACTTGCCAGATTGTGCGATCGAATTTACTGGGTTCAAAAATTCAAGAAATTGAGCTTGCTTCTTTGCAGGGAGCTAAAGTTCAAAGATGCGGCTATAAAACCAGAGTTGTACTTCTGACTTCTGTTGGCTATGTTCCTTTCACTGCTAACTCCCCTAATTGGGGAAGCCAAGACGCTGTTGCTTCTGACATCAATTTTTTTGTGAAAAATGCCAAAGATCGATTGCTGCGCTTAAGCCAAGAAGATCGCTGGTTGGGATGGACAGGAGGCATATTTTTGCTCGCAGCAGCCGCAGTGATCGTCTTGAGAAATAATGAAACCTACAGCTTCGATGGAAATTTAAACACCTTGACTGTTAAACAGCAGGGTTTGTTTGCACGTAAAGTAATTGAATACTCTCTGTGCGAGATTTATGGCGTGGAAGTCGATCGAACAAAAGATCTGGATAAGGACATTTGGTACGAAGTCAGACTGTTAGTTTGTGGAGGTTCTCGCATCTCCCTACCCCGCACTATGAGTCCCTACGAGCAAGAAAAAATCGCCAAAGCGATTAACAACTATCTGCACCAGCAAAAATAACAAAAAATAGCCGATCGCCATCAACCCGATTTCTCAAGCTTGCCGACTTACGCAGAAACCGGGTTTTTTACCAAAATCTCTCCTAGAGCGCGATCGCCCCCGTGATAAAAACCCCGTTTCTTTGGTATCGAATGCGAAACTCGCAGGTGGAAACTCATCATCTAAAAAGTGAACAATCGTTCACTTTTGAGGTTCTTTCAACTTCCAACCTGGCTTGACAACTTGCCGGGAACGGGCAATTACTAAACAATCATTCGGCACATCTTCTGTCACCACAGAACCCGCCGCTACAGTAACATCTTCCCCCAAAGTTACCGGTGCAACCAGCACGCTGTTAGAACCCGTTTTACTCCGATCGCCTATTTGAGTTTTGTGCTTGTTTTTTCCGTCATAATTTGCCGTAATTGTCCCAGCACCGATGTTGACTTTTTCTCCCAAAGTCGCGTCGCCTAAATAAGACAAGTGAGCGACATTAGTTCGATCGCCTATTTGAGTATTTTTCAATTCTACAAAATTGCCGACGCGGCAGTTCGCCCCAATTTCTGCGTGTCCCCGCAAGTGGGCGTAAGGGCCAATCCGCGAATTTTCAGCAACCATACTGTCAGAAACCACCGAATAAAGCACAGTCACATTTTCCCCAATCTGACTGTTTTCAATCAAACTGCCGGGGCCGATGCGACTCCCAGAGGCGATCGAAGTGTTTCCCCGCAAGTGAGTTTGCGGTTCAATTACCACATCCGGCTGCAACTCTACTGTATCGTCAATGGTGATGCTGTTGGGATCGAGCAGCGTCACTCCCGCCGTCATCCACTTGTCCTTTACCCGCGTTTGCAAAATATCGCAAGCTGTGGCTAAATGTTTGCGATCGTTAATTCCCAATATTTCTTGATAATCTTCTACATCCACCGCCATCACCGGACTGAGGAAATTTACCGTATCAGTTAGGTAATATTCTTTTTGGTCATTATCTGCCTTCAATTCTGGCAAAATTTTCTCTAAATCCGGCCAATGAAAGCAGTAAACACCTGCATTAATGCGGTGATTTTGCTTTTGAGCTTGTGTGCAGTCGCGGTCTTCGACAATTTGCTGGACTAAGTTTTGACTGTCGGTAAATACTCGGCCGTACCCTTGAGGATTAGGTAAATTAGCTGTCAATAAAGTAGCAGAGTTTTGGTGCTGTTTGTGAATTGCCATCAATTGTTTGATAGTTTCTGCCCTCAGCAAAGGTACATCCCCATTTAAGACCAGCAAGTCTCCTTGAAATCCCTCTAAGTGAGGCAGCAATTGTTGGATGGCATGGCCGGTGCCCAATTGTTCGGTTTGTTCTACAAATTCTAGGGGAGGAGATTGAAGATTTTTCCCTGATATTTCTTGACCTCGAATCAGGGATTCTTTAACGAGTTCGCCTCGATAACCGACGATGACAAGTCGCCTGGTAATTTGAATTTCTTGACAACTTTGGAGGACTCGCTCAACTAGCGATCGACCGCCTAATTCGTGTAGAACTTTGGGCAAGTCAGATTTCATGCGCGTGCCGCGTCCCGCCGCTAAAATTGCTATTGCTACCATTGTGCGATCGAGTTATTTGCTATAAAAACTTGAATATTGACTAACTGATGATATCACTCGCTGTCCGCCGATGGCACTGCGATCGCACAAATTTTTCCTCTAAAATTTCTCATCTGGCATCCGCGCGATCGAGGATTTTTCCAGGCGGATGCTGGTTGTAGGGGCGATGCTTGCAATATCTGGACTGGCGCGCCCGGTATCAAAAACCTGGTTGCAGCAGCAGTATTTGGCGGCTGAGCAAGACGACTTGCATTCCTCACTACAAACCTGAGTTCGTTTGGGAGTCAGGACTGCGAGTCTTTTCCCAAGGGTTCGGAGGCGGAGCGAGAGTGATAATTTGCGTCTTTGGGCTGGGATTTGCCACGATACATTATACTATTTGTTGAATTTCAGTGAGGGTGTTTTCAACTTTAAAAAAATTATTTCTGACTTTTTCATTAATTCTGCCTTCTATAGCAACCGCGCCCGAAGGTTAAGACGTTCTTAATTGCTGAAACATGAGCTATCATATTGCTTCTGACTTCTGTGCTAAATAACTAAAGCCTTCTGACTTCTTCCATCCGTTACATCCGTTACGTAATCCGTTACCGAACTTCCTTCAGCCTTCTACATTCTGCATTATCAGGTGTCTAGCTATGACAGAGCTTAATTTTCAGGAACTTGCCAAGCAGGGAAACCCGGAGGCGATCGCATCTTGGCTAAACAGCCAGTTGCAATCTGAAGGCATCACCGCCTCCGCGAATCTCGACGGCGACTGTTTGGATGTAATTCTTGAGGCCGAGCAGGTACCCATAGAAAATACATTAGTTGATTTTGTCCGCACCGAGCTGACGAATTTGCAGCCGGATTCGATTCGTAAAGTGAAGGTTGAGGGCCGAGAAAGCGGTCAGATTGCTGCTGCTTGGAGTCAAGAGTTTAGTTTGGAGAACAGCAATTTTGACCCACAGAGCTTTGGGGGAGAATCTGTGCCAAATACTGCGGTTGCTAATATTGACGATCGCACAGAGATGGAGAACAATTTTGAGGAGGAGGAAAAACCGCCGGAACTTGCTGCATTTGAGAATCGGCTGCGATCGACTTTCATTGTAGTCGGGCTAGTAACGGGTATGTTGGCGATCGCCGTTGTGGCGTTTGTCGGTAAAATTTTGAACCAGCCAGCAGCAACTGCGGGGGAGAATCCCGATGAAACAGCAAATTTAGCAACTGCACCAGATACTTTTCGAGAAGCCGTTAACAGCGCACTCAAAGCAGCAGAATTAGGCCGAGCGGCAAAAACCAAGGAAGATTGGACTACAGTTACCGATCGTTGGCAAGAAGCCGTCTCATTAATGAGAAGAGTACCAGTCTCTAGCCCCAACTATCAACTAGCTCAAGCAAAAGTAATCGAGTATCAGAAATATCTGCTTTACGCTCAAGAAGCAGCAGTAACTCCCCCTCTGCCAACTCCAACTCCCGCACCCGCCGAAAAATCACCTGCGGAAAAAGCAACTCCTAAAAAATCCAATTCGCCCAAAGAAACTCCGGAAAAAGCAACTCCTAAAAAATCCAATTCTGAAAATAGAGCTTCAGAGAAATCTCCTTCCGACAAAGCAGAACCCGAGAAAAAATCTCCTTCGAGATAATGTTCAAATATAGATTGGAAAAATTATGACTGACAACACTTTAATCGTTTCTCCTGAATGGTTAGCCACCAATACCGACAATCCGCAAGTTGTAATCATTGACTGTCGGTTTTCCCTTGCCGACCCTGAATTGGGACAAAAACAATATCAAGAAAGTCACATTCCGGGAGCTTTCTATTTAGATTTAAACCGCGATCTCGCGAGTTCAGTGGGCAAACACGGCGGTAGACATCCGCTGCCAAATATTGAAGAATTAGCTGAGAAGTTGAGCGCGATCGGCATTAATTCACCTGAAACTTTAGTCGTCGCCTATGACGATTCACGGCTGGCTTTTGCCGCTCGTTTGTGGTGGCTGCTGCGATATATGGGACACAGCAAAGTGGCTTTGTTAGACGGCGGTTTCAGCGGCTGGAAAGCGGCGGGCTATCCGGTAACAAATATTTTGCCAGAACCCCGGGAGGGTAAATTTGTGACCCACTTGCAGCAGGATTTGGCGGTAGATATTGAGGCGGTAAAAGAGCGTAAAGACTTGCCGGGAAAGGTTTTGGTTGATTCGCGAGAAAGCGAGAGATATGAAGGTTTGCGGGAGCCGATCGACCCCATTGCAGGTCACATTCCGGGTGCGGTTAACTATCCTTGGCAAGGGGTGACGGATGAAACTGGAAAAGTGCGATCGGCATCCGAACAAAAACAGCGGTGGACGGAATTAGAAAAAGCCGAAGAAATTATTGTTTATTGCGGTTCCGGGGTGACGGCTTGCGTTAATTTACTGTCTTTAGAAATCGCCGGAATTCCCGATGCTAAACTTTATGTCGGTAGCTGGAGTGACTGGTGTTCTTATCAGTTGTAGCGCCCAGGAGCGAAATGATTGTTGACTGTTGACTGTTGACTGTTGACTGTTGACTGTGAGTTGTAGGGTGGACACCGAGCACCAAAGCGGGGAATCACTTCGGCGCACCTCAATGTAGTTGTATGGTGCGCCTAGCGCACCTTACGGGCAATAAAAGGAAAATCAAATATAGCAACCGCCAAGACCGTTAGGACGTTGTTAATGGCTGAAACGATTGATTTTATTGCTTCTTCCTTCTTCCTTCTTCCTTCTTCCTTCTTCCTTCTTCCTTCGGCTATAATACCCTAAAAATCAAAATAAATATAAGGCAAACCCCCTTCGGGAGCTAACACCCAAACCGCATACAAACAAAGCGGCACTAACACCAATTTCAGCGGCCAATTTAACTCCAATTTCAAACCCCGACTCAACGCATAATTCCCCACCATCGCCGCCGCCAAAGCCGCCAACATCCAAGTTAAATGCACTCTTTCCAAACCCAAAGCTTCGCCATAAACTTTCTCAGCAAACTGCACGTCAGCAGTGTGTCCCCACAAATGCGAAATCACCCATCCCGAATCCTTTAAATCGGGAAGACGGAAAAATATCCAACTAGCAAAAACCATCGCCTGAGTCAACAGCCAACCGATCGCAATACCGATCGGATTTTCCCACAAAAACTCGATCCGCAACCGCTTAAACAGCACATCAGTCAGCCTGTGAGCCGCCAAAGCCAAACCGTGTAAACCTCCCCACACAATAAATCCCCAAGCTGCCCCGTGCCAAATTCCCGCAATTAACATGACAATCGACAAATTCAGACAAGTGCGCCACAAACCGACTCGCGAACCGCCCAAAGGAAAATACAAATAATTGCGTAGCCAATCGCCTAAAGTCATGTGCCAGCGCCGCCAAAAATCAGCTATGCTGGCACTAAAATAAGGAAAATCAAAATTTGGTGGCAAATACCAACCCAGCAGCAAAGCAGTACCCCGCGCCATGTCAACATAGCCACTAAAATCGAGATAAAGTTGCAGCCCGTAAGCAAAAATAGCCAGCCACAAATCCTCGCTACCCGCCCGCTGCAAGTTGGTAAAGCTTAAATCGGCATAAATTCCCAAGTTATCTGCGAAAAGACCTTTTTTTACTGCACCAAAGGCGATCGTCCAAAGTCCCTCAGAAATGCGATCGGGCGTCGGAAATTGCTGGGTTTTCAGTTGATAGATCAAGTTGTGATACCGAGTAATCGGGCCGGAAATCAGTTTTGGAAAAAACAACTTGTAAGCAGCAAAGTGCAGCAGCGAAGTAGCAGCAGGCGCGCCTCGGTACACGTCAATCAAATAAGCAATGCACTCAAAGCAAAAGAAACTCAATCCCAAAGGTGCGATGACGTGACTTTTCACCCAGTCAGCCCCGTCGATAGCTAAAGGCCAATTGAACAAAGTGCCGATCGAACTCAATAAAAAAGGCACATACTTAAAGCCCAGAAGCAGCAACACATTCAGGCAGATGCCTATCCACAGCAGCAACAAACGGCGGCGGTTCCAAGATTCATTAGCAATCCGCCAATCCAGAGGTTCCCCAATGGCCATCGCCAAGCAGTAATTAAACAAAGCACCGACTAACAGCAGAGGAATGTACCAAATTTGCAGCGAAGCGTAAAAAATTAAACTACCCGCCAACATGATGAACAGCCGCCACCACCGCAGCGGAACCAACCAGTAAGCGGCGAACAAAACTAACAAAAACAGGGCATATTGAAGGGAGATGAAAGTCATACCATTTTAGATTTTAGAATTGGGAATTGGGAATTGGGAATTGGGAATTGCTTTTTTTGTATGGGTTTGGATTACGCGCCTACAGTTGCATTCTTTTTATTAATCGAGACTTTGCTAAGAACAAGATTTATCATGGATTTTAGCCGATAGCCGACACGAAAATAGGGCCTCGGTAAGTTCCTACTATACAGTCGGTCACTGAGAACTGCTACATTTTACAGCACAAAGGTTATATGCTGTTGCAAATTAAATAAATCTTGCCTGCGATAAATTAATTCTCTTACGAACAATATAAAAAGCGCTGAAAAAAATATAATTAGGTTCGCAGCATCGGACTTCAGTTCTCAAAAGCTACAAGGCCTGATATTGTTTCCCTTTGCATCGGAATAATATTTTTCACCGTGCAGTGCTAGCATCCCGCACAGCAAAAAAGTGATGTAACCCAAAATGTTTTGAATTCATCACGATAGCCTGGGGGGGTGACAAGATGGCTAAGAGCTAGACTGAATCTGACTTATAGCTCTCATCCCCTGTTGGTAAAAGTAGCGCTTAGTCGGGGTTAAAGTCATTAACTCTTGAACTGCGTCGGCATATTTTTCCAGGTATGTTAGCCATTGGTGGCTATCTAAACCACTGCCAAAGGTACTCCGTCTTGCATATTTTCTTTGTGACTCTTGAGGGCGAACAATGTACTTTTTGACCGATTTCATTTTGAGATTTGTTCCTTGCATGATGGCACTACTGTAGGCGAGTGCTATTAATAAAATGAGGGTCATCAACCAATACGGTTCAGTTAAGGGCTAGGCAGTGCTTAAAACAATAAATACAGGAGGATTCATTATTATTCCAGTACCTC